>NZ_JBYVMD010000048.1:0-43585 GCF_058145955.1 Pseudomonas sp. A39 | reverse complement strand
CCGCGTCCAAGCCTCAAATGTGTAAACGATGTCCCCGGTTTCAGATGTAAACGATGTCTACGGTTCTACACCCCGATAGCGGTGTTCCAGTCGATTCATCAGGTGACTGATTCAGCGCCATCGGGGCCTCGGTATCTACACCAATCTGGCTATGGCGCTGGACCTGTGGCGAGGGAGCTTGCTCCCGCTGGCTGCCCGACAGCCGAGCGCCATCTAACGGTTAGACCGCGATGCAAATGTGGGAGGGGGCTTGCCCCCGATAGCGGTGTGTCAGTCGATTCATCAGGTGACTGATTCAGCGCCATCGGGGCTTGGGCATCTACACAATTCTGGCTATGGCGCAGGACCTGTGGCGAGGGAGCTTGCTCCCGCTGGCTGCCTGACAGCCCACCGCCATCTAACGGTTAGACCGCGATCCAAATGTGGGAGGGGGCTTGCCCCCGATAGCGGTGTGCCAGTCGATTCATCAGGTGACTGATTCAGCGCCATCGGGGCATCGGTATCTACAAAATTCTGGGTGTGGCGCTGGACCTGTGGCGAGGGAGCTTGCTCCCGCTGGCGGGCTGGCAGACGACCAGGATGTTGGATCAGACCGGGTACATATCCGTTATTTAGGTAACGGCCGCTATGGGTTCCGCCCTTACGGCGGCTCACTTTTGAAGAGCGCAAAAGTAAGCAAAACGCTCTTGCCCCAACACTCGGCACCTCGCTCACGCTCGGTGTGCCCGTAATCCGACAGGTATTTGGGGGGCCGCCGCCACGCGCCATCCATGGCGCGGGGCGGCTAAACCGGCATCCCTGCCGGTTTACCCCCCAAATCCCTGTCGAATTCCGGCCAGCGTGTTTGACGGGGCGCCTGAGATCAAAAGCCGGATCAAGATCAAGAGCTGCTCGCTTCGCATCGTGGTTACCGGTTACGGCCTCAAGGCTTCCAGGTTTGTACATCCTTGGCGTCCACGGCCTTGGGCAACAGCCCTGCCTTGAAGAATGCATCGGCGATTTTCTGCTGCTCGCCCAACTGATCGATCGTCACCGGTTGCACCTGATAACTGCGGTGCGCATTGGCTGCTTCAACCGTGGCCACATCCAGGTTGCCCCACAGCGGGCCAAGCACGTTGGCCGCGTCTTGCGGGTGGGTTTTCACCCATTGGCCGGCCTTTTCCAGCTGTGCATACACCACGTTCAACACGTCTGGATGCGCCTTGGCGTACGGCGTGCCGGTCAGGTAATAACGCTTGTAGCTGGCCAGCCCCGTGCCGTCCGCCAGGGTGCGTGTCGGCAGTTGACGTTGCACGCTGGTGAGGAAGGGCTCCCAGGTGACCCAGGCGTCGACCTTGTTGTTCTCGAACGCTGCGCGACCGTCGGCGGGTGACAGGTAGGCCGGCTCGATATCCGAAAAGGCCAGCCCCGCCTTGGCCAGCGCGGCGATCAGCAGGTAGTGCGTGCCGGCCGCCTTGGTCACTGCGATCTTTTTGCCCTTGAGGTCCGCCAGTTGCTGGATCGGTGAGTCCTTGCGCACCACGATGGCCTGGGCGGAAGGCGAGGGTGCTTCCTGGGCGAAGTAGGTGAGCTTGGCCTGGGCCGCCTGGGCGAAGATCGGCACGGTGTCGGCCACGTCGGCGCTGATGTCGACGTTGCCCACGTTCAACGCTTCCAGCAGCGGCAGGCCGCTGGGGAACTCGTGCCAGCTCACGTCGATGTTGTCGGCCTTGAGGGCTTTTTCCAGGGTGCCCTGGGTTTTGAGCAGGGTGATCAGGGTCGAGGATTTCTGGTAACCAATGCGCACGGTTTCCTGGGCCTGCGCACTGACTGCGACGGTAAAGGCCAGCAACCCGAGGACGGCGGCGAGGGGGCGACGTAGGGACATGATGAGCTCGATCTCTAACAAAATAGCCTTGAGCTTAAAGTTCTAAAAACCATTCGTTAAATACTCTTTGGATCTTAGCTTAGGGCGCTTTTTCCGCGTTCTGACGAATTGGGCATAACGATAGAATTATAGGGTTCTTTCATAATTTCTCGTCATTAATATAATCGAATTAACTTTACTGCCAGGCCCTGCGCGGTTTTTTGGCATATGCAGCTGTCTTCTTCTCACCCACGCCAAGGCCTTTCATGACGTTCAAGAAACTAATCGTCGCCGCCAGTTTGCTGTTCGCCGCTGCGGTGGCCCATGCCGAGCAAACCCTGGACATCAGTTACCAACGCTCGTCCACCTTGTGGATTTTGCTCAAGCAGAACGGCCAGTTGGAGCAGCGCCTCAAGCCCTTGGGATTCACCGTCAACTGGCATGAATTCAGCACCGGCCTGCTCAGCTCGTTGAACGCCGGCAGCGTCGACCTGCACGCCGATGTGGCCGACGCCTTCGCGCTGTTCACCCAGGCCGCCGATGCACCGCTGACTTATTACGCCCAGGAAAACTCATCGCCGGGCGCCCAGGCGATCATCGTTCAGGACCAGTCGCCGATCCACAGCATCGCCGACCTCAAGGGCAAGACCGTCGCGGTGTCCAAGGGCTCGGGCAGTAACTTCCTGCTGATTTCCGCCTTGAAAAAGGCCGGGCTGACCCTGGCCGATATCACCCCACGCTATCTGGAAGCACCGGACGGTGGCGCGGCCTTCGCCAATGGCAGTGTCGACGCCTGGGTGATCTGGGACCCGTTCCTCGCCTCCCAGCAACTGGATCACCACGTGCGTGTGATCGCCGACGGCAAGGACGGCCTGGCCGACTACAACCGTTTCTACCTGGCCACGACTAAGTTCGCCAAGGCCCACCCGGACGTGTTGCAGGTGACCTTCGACACCCTGCGCGAGACCGGCCAATGGGTGAAGGCCCACCCCAAGGAAGCCGCCGACATCCTCGGCCCGCTGTGGGGCAATATCGCCCCGGCCACCGTGGAGCGCGCCAATAGCCGACGCAGCTACGACATCATTCCGGTCAAGGTGGAAAACCTCGCCGAGCAGCAGCGCATCGCCGACACCTACTACACCGCCAAGCTGATTCCCAAGCCGTTGAAGGTCAGCGCCATCAGCGTGTGGACACCCAAGCCATGAGCCGCCAAATCCATTTATCCGCGTTCCTGTTGAGTGGGCCGGTGGTGCACAGCCATGCGGTGTGGCGCCACCCGGAAACCGTCGGCAATTACCTCGACCCCGAGTACTACGCACGAGTGGCCAAGGTGGTGGAGGAAGGGCTATTCGACTTCCTGTTCTTCGCCGACCGCCTCGCGGTGGGCGATCAAATGGGCGGCTCCCGCGCGTTCGCCTTGCGCTACGGCGCCCAGGACGCCACGCGCCTGGACCCGTTGCCGATCCTCTCTTACCTGGTCGGCAAAACCAGCAAGCTGGGCTTGGGCGCGACGCGGTCCACCACTTATTACGAACCGGCGCACATCGCCCGTGAATTCGCCACCCTGGACCACCTGTCCAAGGGCCGCGCGGCGTGGAATATCGTCACTTCGATGAACGACAGCGAAGGGCGCCTGTTCGGCAAGGACAAGCACCTGGAGCACGACCTGCGCTACGACCGTGCCGATGAGTTTGTCGAAGTCGCGCTGAAACTGTGGAACAGCTGGGGCAAGGACGCGCTGAAGCTGGATCGCGAAAGCGGTGTGCTGGCGGACCCGGAGTTGATCCGTTCGGTGCAGCACCAGGGCGAATGGTTCAAGGTTGAAGGCCCGCTGAATATTCCGCGCACGCCCCAGGGCCGACCGGTGCTGATCCAGGCCGGTTCGTCAGGCCGTGGGCGGCGCTTCGGCGCGCGTTGGGCCGAGGCGATCTTCACCATCCATCCGCATTTGGCGGCGATGCGTGCGTTCCGTGATGACGTGCGCGCCCAAGTGGTGCAGCAAGGCCGTGACGCCGACAGCTGCAAAGTGCTGACGGCGGTGATGCCGTTCATTGGCGGCAGCGAAGCCGAGGCCCGCGCCAAGCGCGATCAGCACAACGCGTTGGCCCGGCCGGAGTTGGGGCTGGTGACACTGGCTTCGCAGCTGAATGTGGACCTGTCGCCATTCCCGCTGTCGGCGACGCTGGCCGAGATTGCCCAGTCGCCGCTGATCCCTCCGGCCGCCGCGGAAAAGCTCTTGATGCAAGGCCCGCAAACCACTCTGGAACAGCTGGGGCGCATCTTCGCCAGCAGCGTGCGCGTGCCGCAATTGGTGGGTACCGGGGCGCAGATTGCCGATCAGTTGGCCGAGCTGTTTGAGCAGGGCGGTTGCGACGGGTTTGTAATCTCTCCGGGGTACCTGCCGGGGTCGTTCACCGAGTTTGTCGAGAGCGTGATTCCGCATTTGCAGCGCAAGGGCTTGTTTCGCACCGCGTATGCAGGGTCGACGCTGCGCGAGCACCTGGGCCTGGCCGAGCTGCAGGGTTGAGCGGTTATTCATCCTGTAGTGAGCGGGCTTGCCCCGCGCTGGGCTGCGAAGAGGCCCCACTAAGATCGCCGCGTTCTTTCAGGTAACACGTGGTGTTTGGTTTTAGGGCCGCTTCGCAGCCCAGCGCGGGGCAAGCCCGCTCACCACAGCAAGCCCGCTCACTACAAAGAACGGTCTGCGGGCTTCATTACTGAGTTGATAAAAGGGATATTTCGCATGGCTGATTTCGATCATTTAACCCGTCGCCGTTTATTGGGCCTGGCCGGCATCACCCTGGCCAGCCTGTCGCTGCCACGCCTGGGGTTCGCCGCCGATGAACACGCCGGCCACAACACGTCACAAGAGCCCACCGGCACCGGTGAGTTCATCCGCCTCGACGCCCCGCGCAAGTTGAAACTGGCGGTCAACCTCAACGCCGTGTGCCTGGCCCCGGTGGTCATCGCCCATGGCCAGGGCTTCTTCACCAAGCACAACCTGGACGTGGAGTTGGTCAATTTCGGCAACTCTACCGAGGTGTTGCTCGAGGCCATCGCCACCGGCAAGGCCGATGCGGGCGTGGGCATGGCGCTGCGTTGGCTCAAGGCCCTGGAACAGGGCTTTGATGTGAAGCTCACCGCCGGCACTCACGGCGGATGCCTGCGCTTGCTCAGTGCCGCGAAGGGCGGTGTGACCACGCTGGAAGACCTCAAGGGCAAGGCCATCGGCGTGACCGACATGGCCAGCCCGGACCGCAATTTCTTCTCGATCCTGCTGAAAAAACACGGTGTGGACCCGGTGCGCGATGTCGAGTGGCGCCTGTATCCCGCCGACTTGCTCGGCACTGCGCTGGAGCGCGGCGAAGTGCAGGCGGTGAGCGGCAGCGACCCGTTCATGTACCGCCTGATCAAGTCCGGTGTGGCGCGTGAGTTGTCCACCAACCTGGTGGAGGAATACGCCAACCTCAGCTGCTGTGTGGTCGGTGTCACCGGCAAACTGGTGCGTGAAGAGAAGCGCGTGGTCGCGGCGCTGACCCAGGCGATTCTGGAGGCCCACGACTATTCTGTGCAGCACCCGGAGGAGGTTGCCAAGGGCTTCCAGGCCCATGCGCTGAACACGTCGGTGGAGGAAGTGCAGGCGATCCTTCACGACCATACCCACGGGCATCACGCGGTGGGCGCGGCGTTGACCCAGGAGATCCTTACCTACGTGACCGACCTGAAAACCGTCGAAGTGATCAGCAAGAGCACCGACCCGCTGGCGTTTGCCAAGGAGATCACCGCCGATGTCTTCAGCTGACGCAACCACCCTCAACCCACCGCTGGCCTTGAAGGTCGCGTGGCAGGGCGCCGCCGTGGTGACGGCCTGGTTGGCCGTCGCGCTGTTGATCAGCTACTGGCCCAACGCGACACGCCACTGGCCGATGACCCAAGGCCTGGCCAATCTGTGCGTGGGTGTCGCGGTGCTGTTCCTCGTGCTTAGCCTGCTGGGGCGCAGGGTCTCCAGACTGGGCCTGCGCCTGCGCAATGCCGGTCCCTGGCTGATTGCCTTGCCGGTGCTGCTGGGCCTCTGGGAATTGCTCACCGCCAAGCTGGCGCTGTTGCCGGTGCCGTTTTTCGCGCCGCCCCAGGCCTTGCTGGCGGTGTACATCGAAGATTACGCCCGGCTGGCCGACAGCCTGTTGCATTCGGCGTTGTTGCTGGGCTCGGGCGTGGCCCTCGGTGCGATCACCGGGTTTATCGCTGGCGTGGCCATCGGTTGGTCCACGCGCATCGGCTATTGGCTGCACCCGGTGCTGCGCATCCTCGGCCCGGTGCCGTCGACGGCGCTGTTGCCACTGTGTTTTTTCCTGTTTCCGAGCAGTTGGAGTGCCAGCGTGTTTCTGATCGCCCTGGCCACCTGGTTTCCGGTCACGGTGCTCACGTGGTCCGGCGTGGCGAGCGTGGACAAAGCCTATTACGACGTGGCGCGCACCCTGGGCGCCAAGCAAGGTTTCCTGATTTTCAAGGTGGCGATTCCCGCCGCGTTGCCCCACGTCTTTGTCGGCCTGTTCATGGGACTGGGCGCGTCGTTTTCGACCTTGGTGGTGGCAGAAATGATGGGGGTTAAGTCCGGCATCGGCTGGTACCTGCAATGGGCCCAAGGGTGGGCCGCCTACGCAAACATGTATGCCGCATTACTGATCATGGCACTCGCCTGTTCGGGGTTGATCACCGGGTTGTTCCTGGTGCGTGACCGGTTGCTGGCCTGGCAGAAAGGATCAATGAAATGGTAGCCCTGGCACACGCGGTATTGGCATCGGAAGGCTTGGCGCTGCGCATAGACAACCTCAGCCATGGCTTCGCCCTGGATGGCCAGCACCTGCCGGTGTTGGAGCGGGTGTCCCTGGACGTTGCGCCGGGCGAGTTCGTGGCACTGCTCGGGCCTTCGGGCTGCGGCAAGTCCACCTTGCTGCGCCTGGTGGCCGGCCTGGAACCGGCGGACTCCGGCCGGTTGCTGGGCGACGGTGAAGCCATCACCGGCCCGGACCCGAGCCGCGTGGTGGTGTTCCAGGACCCGACCCTGTACCCGTGGCGCCGCGTGTGGGACAACGTCGCCATCGGCCTGGAAGCCCAAGGCCTGCTCAAGACCCATTCGGCCAAGGTCGACGAGGCCCTGGAAAAAGTCGGCCTCAGTCAGTTCGCCCGTGCGTACCCGCGGCAGTTGTCCGGCGGCATGGCGCAACGGGTGGCGCTGGCGCGTGCGCTGGTGAACCAACCGCGCCTGCTGATCCTCGATGAGCCCCTGGGCAAGCTCGACTCCCTGACCCGCATCGCCATGCAAAAGGAACTGATCGACCTGTGGCAACGCCAGGGCTATACGGCCCTGCTGGTCACCCACGATGTGGAAGAAGCGTTGCTGCTGGCCAATCGCGTGATCGTGTTCAGCGACCGTCCGGCCAAGATCCAGGCGCAATTGACGATTGACCGGCCTTACCCACGGCACCGGGATGATCCTTATCTGGTTGACCTGCGACGGCAGATACTGGGCCTGCTGGGGCTGGGGGAGAGCTGGTGAAAGGGTATAAGCCTTGACACGCTGAAGCGAGCGCGCAACGATCAACTCAATTTTCAGAAATTGAGTTTCAGCGATGGCTAAGATCCAAAAGCCCAAAGATTTTGGCGTGTTGCTAAAACTACATGGTTTAGAGATTTTTGAGCTTGCAAAAACCTATAAAGCGGTTGATGAAAAGGGTAGATACCTGCATTGGGACGAATTCAGAAGGCATCCGGCGCCTGGAGTCAATAAAGAGGCTGCTTGGGCGGCCACTAAAATGTCCCGGTCCTATGGAAGTAAGACTCTTGAACTTCGAAGCGAGTGTGGTAATCCATTTTTGTTGTGCATGACCGATTATTGTAGTGCGGTTATTCATGGGATTGAATTGGTGGCGTCTAGACTAGGGGGTGAGGCGGCATCATCTACTAAGCACCGTGATGATAATCGATATCTAGTTGATTCGTTGATGATGGAAGAGGCAATTTCCAGTGCGCAGTTGGAAGGGGCCGCTACGACGCGTAAAGTTGCAAAAGATATGCTGGCCAAGGAGCGTGCTCCTCAGAATGACGATGAACGAATGATTCTCAATAATTATCATCTGATGAAGAGTGCAAAATATAATAAGGATGAGAATCTCTCTGTCGAACTTATTTGTGAGTTTCATAGCATTGCGACTACTGGCGTAAATGAAGAGGATGTTCAACCGGGATATATCAGAGATACTGATGATATTTTTGTAGGTGGGGCCGGGGATGAGGTGATTCACCAGCCGCCCAAGGCCACCCTGCTGCCTGCTAGGCTAAATGCTTTGTGTCTATTTGCCAACGATAGGCATGACGGGCTTGATGGGCGAGCCTTTATTCACCCAGTGGTCAAAGCCATCATATTGCACTTTATGATCGGTTATGAGCATCCTTTTCGAGACGGTAATGGACGTACAGCGCGCTGCTTGTTTTATTGGTTTATGCTTAAAAGCGGATATTGGCCTTTTGAGTATATTTCTATAAGTACGTTGTTAAAGGAAGCGCCTGTAAAATATGGACGTTCATACGTCTATACGGAGACGGATTCTTTTGATTTGACTTATTTCGTGGTTTATCAATTGAAAATAATTGAACGTGCCATCAATGAATTTATGGATTATTTTGAATGTAAGAGGGAGGAGGCTGTTGAGTTGATGGGGTGGTTGGATAATTTAAATATAAAGGGTAGGTTGAATTATCGGCAGGGGCACTTTTTGAAAAAGGTTCTAAGTAATCCAGGGCGGATCTTTACTCCAAAAGAGCTGACGCATGATTATGACGTGACAGAAAATACCGCACGTAAGGATCTCGAGAAGCTGGTTGATATGAAGGTCTTATTTAAGGTTCAAGAGGGTAAAGGGTTCTTGTACCTTGCCAGGGAGGACGCCGAAGCCAACTTGAAAAAATTGGCCGGCGCTCGTTAACCGCCCGGCCTCACGCCTGCTCCTCCCCCCGCAACTGCACACTCATCTGATCACAGCTGTGCGCCCAGTCGCTGAGCCATTGCGGCATTGGCGGCGACGTCTCATCCAAACCCAGCTCGCGCACAAAATCACTCGGGGGCAGGGTGCCTTTGGCCGCACGGAACAGCCCGCGCATGACCACCACGCCGACCACGCGGCCGTTGCTGACAAAGCGGTGTTCCATCAGGCTCCACTTATGGTCCCAGCCGAGCATGCGGGTGTGCACCTCGAACACTTCGAACAGCTTCAACTCGCGGCGGAACTTGCCCCAGGTATCGCCCACGATCGGCAGCGCCTTGTTGCGCAACGCCACGCGAAACGCGCCGGTGCGCAACACGAAATCCATGCGTGCAACATCCGCCAGGGAAAAGTAGCGGCCATTGGTGACGTGCCGGTTGAGATCCAGGTCCAGCGGCCAGACGCGCATGCGCACCACGGTGGTGGCCAGGCCATGGGCCGGTTTGCGCCAGGGGCGCCGGGACAGCATGAAGAGCAAGCGAAACCAGAGATTCATAAACACGCCAGGCAGTTGATTAATGGCTGCACTGTAAGGGCGCGGAATCGGCTAAGGTAGGTGCGCAAATGACTTATTACATGCGAAAAGCGCAATCCGGGTTTCTTTTATGCACATCACCTTGCTCCTGGCTGAACGTTGTTCCGCCGCCAGTGCCACCCTGGCGGTGGAGATGCTCAGTGCCGCCAACCTGTTTGCCGACAGCCCACCTTTTGAAGTCGTGGTCGCCTCCCTGGACGGCCAGGCCGTGGAGGCTTGGGGCGGCCAGCGCTTGCAGGTGGACTGCGCGGTGACGCAGATCACGCAGACCGACCTAGTGCTGATCCCAGGTTTTCTGTTCACCTTGAAAGAAGCCCTGCCGAGCTTCCCCGCCTATGGCCCCTGGTTGCGCGAGCAGCATGCGCGCGGCGCGGTGTTGGCTTCGATGTGTACCGCGACGTTCTTACTGGCCGAAACCGGTGTGCTGCAAGGCCTGCGCGCCACCACCCACTGGGCGTTCGCCGAGCTGTTTCGGCGTCGCTACGCGGACGTGAGCCTGGATGACGCGCAGCTTCTGTGTGAAGAAAACCGCGTGATTACCTGTGGTGGCGCCAGTGCGGCGATGGACTTGATGCTGCACCTGATTCGGCGTTTCGGCTCGCCGGAGCTGGCCCACACCTGTGGCAAATACCTGTTGATCGATACTGTGCGCAGCGAACAGTCGGTGTACGCCATGTGGTCGCTGCCCAAAAGCCATGGCGACGGCGAGATCCTGCGGGTACAGCACTGGCTGGAGCAGCACTTCGCCGAGCCGCTGGTCATCGACGCGGTCGCCCAGCGCTTCGGTTTTGGCGTGCGCAACTTCAAGCGGCGCTTCAAGGAGGCCACCGGCTATACGCCGATTGCCTACCTGCAAACCCTGCGCCTGGAACGGGCCAAGCAGATGCTTGAGTCGACCCGCATGACGCTGGAAAGTATCACCTACGCGGTGGGCTACGAAGACAGCAACTCTTTCCGGCGCCTGTTCCAGCAGCGGGTGGGCCTGTTGCCGGCGGCGTATCGCAAGAAATTCCTCGCCCATCCGGTTTGATTCAACAACGCAGCTGCGCATCGCCCTCGATACACGCGACCAAAAACGCCCTCACCACAGCGTATCGAAACGCGGCAACCGATCGACAGGGCGGCGCTGTGGGGAGAAACAACAGACGAAAAAAAACCGGCTGATCAGGCCGGTTTGGGGTTCCCGCAAACAGCGCGGGATTATGCGTTGTTGCCCTGCAGGCGATCAGCACCGCCTTCAGCCAGGCCACGTTCCTGCAGGCGATCAGCACCGCCTTCAGCCAGGCCACGTTCCTGCAGACGATCAGCACCGCCTTCAGCCAGACCACGTTCCTGCAGACGATCAGCACCGCCTTCAGCCAGACCACGTTCCTGCAGACGATCAGCACCGCCTTCAGCGACACGACGTTCCAGCAGGCGGTCAGAACCCCCTTCGGCTACGCGGTTGCCTTGCAGGCGGTCGGCGCCACCCTCTGCAACACGACTGTCGATCAGGCGATCCGCACCGCCTTCAGCGACAACAGGGTGAGCAAATGCGTTTGCAGCGAGTACCGAGAAAGCGAGGCTAAGCAAGATTTGGCGTTTCATGAGAGTGTGCTCCGAGTGTTTTAGTTTGGATGTTGCTGGTATGGGTTTGATGTTACGCGTTGCATTTTTTTAGAGAACTTCATTGCGCTGATGGTGACTATCGATGCCAGCGATGGCCCGGTACACGGGGCCATCGCAGCGCCAGTCATGGCATCTGCGGCAGTTCCTGCGGGCGCAGGTCGAACACCAGCACTTCGGCGTCCTCGCCGTGGCTCAGGCGGATCTGCCGCTCATCCCGCACTCGGGCGCCATCGCCTTCCTGCAAGCGCTGGCCGTTGACTTCAACGCTGCCCTGGGCCACATGGATGTACACATGGCGATCCGGCGGCAGGTCGAGGGTGGCGGTTTCGTCACCGTTGAACAGCCCGGCATATACCCGTGCGTCCTGGCGCACGCTGAGGGAACCGTCGTTGCCGTCCGGCGAGATGATCAACTGCAAGCGTCCACGTTTCTGCGCCTCGCTGAAGTGCTCCTGCTGATAGCGCGGTTCGGCGCCAGCCACGGCCGGCACGATCCAGATTTGCAGGAAGTGCACGCCACGGCTCTGGCTGTGGTTGAACTCGCTGTGGGCCACGCCGCTGCCGGCGCTCATCAGTTGCACATCGCCAGGGCGGATCACCGAACCGGTGCCGAGGGTGTCCTTGTGTTCCAGCGCGCCTTCAAGCACATAGGAGAAAATTTCCATGTCGCGGTGCGGGTGCTGGCCGAAGCCTTTACCGGCGGCGACGCGGTCATCGTTGATCACCAGCAGGTCGGAAAAACCCTGTTCATTCGGGTTCCAGTAGTTGGCGAACGAGAAGGTGTGGAACGACTTCAACCAACCGTGATTGGCGGCGCCGCGTTCGGAAGCTTTGCGAAGAGTCAGCATGGTCTTGTCCTCAAGTGGGAGCGCGCTGCGAGATGCAGGGCTCCTGCGTTGAGAAGAAGATTAATGGTTACTGCAGAATTCATTAAGAAGATAAAAACTGAATAACTGTCTCATCTGAGTTGACAGTTTCGAACGTGTCATAATGCCCGCCGCATTCTTTCTCGATGGATCTTTGTGTTTATGAAAACCGTGGCCATGGCGCTGTTTCCGGACTTCCTCCTGCTCGACATGGCCGGGCCGCTGGAAGTGTTTTCGATTGCCAACCGCTACCTGCCGGCGGCGGCGCATTACCAGATCCTCACCCTCGGCACCGAACCTGGCCCCTTGCGTGCCTCCAATGGCGTCGTGGTGCAGGCCGACCTGTTGCTGGACCAGGCGCACGACGCCTACGACCTGTTACTCGTTCCCGGTGGCCCCGGCGCCTACAACGAATGCCACCCCGCGTTGTTGCCGTGGCTCAAAGAGGCTGCACCTCGCGCCACACGCTTTGGTTCGATCTGCACCGGTGCCTTTGTGCTCGGGCATGCCGGCCTGCTGGACAATCACCGTGTGACCACCCACTGGCACTACACCGAGCGGCTGATCAAGGCCTTCCCCAAGGCGATCGTCGAGACCGATCGCATTTACCTGCAGGACGGGCGGCTGATCACCTCGGGCGGGGTGACGGCCGGGATCGACCTGGCGTTATCGATCGTTGCCCAGGACCACGGCAAGCAAGTCGCGGTGGAAGTGGCCAAGGTGCTGCTGGTGGTGATGAAGCGCCAGGGCGGCCAGGCGCAGTTCAGCCCGATGACGGCTGCCGTAGCACCCCAGGAAACCGCGATCACCCGCGTGCAGAACCACGTGCTGGCGCACCTGGACCAGCCGTTCACCATCGAATCCATGGCTGAGCTGGCCGGCATGAGCGCTCGCCACTTTGCGCGGTTGTTTGCCAGGGAGGTGCAGATGACGCCGATGGCCTTCCTGCAAGGCGCGCGCATCGACCGTGCCCGGCAGTTGCTGGAGTCCACCGACCTGCCGCTCAAGACCGTGGCCTTCCATGCAGGCTTCGGCAGCGTGCGGCATATGCGCTTTCTGTTCAGTGAAAAACTCGGTCTCAACCCGACCCAGTACCGACAACAGTTCAGTTAACGACAGAATGTCCGTCTGGCGCACTCGATTGTCCGTATCGCTCCCCGTGCCAGCATTGTCCTGTCATGGGTAGCTGGCAAGATAGCGTCAAGCCCATGGAAAAGGATGCGCAGGCGCCCAAGGCCGGGTGTTTCAGCGCGATGACAGACATGAACAACCCTCAGGCGATTGACGTTGATGGCACGGTGCGCTTCGGCATCTATGCCTTTCACCGGCAACAGCGGTTGGTCAGCAAGATAGGCTTGCCGGTGCCTCTGGGTGGGCGTGCGCTGGATATCCTCGCGGTGCTGTTGGAAACGCCCGGGCAGTACGTCAGCAAGTCCACCTTGATCGAGCGGGTGTGGCCGGACAGCGTGGTGGAAGAAAACAACCTGCGTGTGCACATTGCGGCACTGCGCCGCGCCCTCGATGGCCAACGCTATATCCTCAACGATCCCCTGCGTGGCTATTGCTTCGCCGCCAAGGTGCAGGGGGCCATGCCCGCCATGACACCTCGACACAACCTGGCGGCACGCCTCAGTGCGGTGATCGGCTGTGAGGCGTTGTTGGGCGTGCTGGCGCGACGCCTGTCCGGGCACTGCCTGATGACCCTGACCGGGTGCGCCGGTGTCGGCAAGAGTACCCTGGCCCTGGCGTTGGCCGAACGGGTATTGCCGCGTTACCGGGACGGCGTGTGGTGGGTTGACCTGGCCACGGTGGAGGCGCCGATGACCATGCTGCGCCACCTGGCCACGGCGCTGCACCTTGAACCCAGCGCCAACGCCACACAGCTGTGCCGTCAATTAGCCTCCCGTCAGCTATTGCTGGTGCTGGATGGTGCCGACTTGCTGCTTGGCGCCTGCCGGCACCTGGTGCGCGTGCTACGTGAAACAGCCCCCCAAGTCAGCGTGCTGCTCAGCAGTCGTGAAGCCTTGCATGTCCCGGGCGAATGGGTGCAACGCGTGCCCCGGTTGGCGGTGCCTGTACCGTCGGCGCTGGGCAGTGTCGAACACGCCATGGCCTACCCGGCCGTACAACTGTTCGTGGCGCGGGCAAGCGCCGGGCAACAGGGGTTTGTGTTGCGGCTCCAGGACCTGGCGCCGCTGCGCGATATCTGCCGACGCCTCGATGGTCTCCCTCTCGCACTGGAGCTGGCTGCGGCCCAAGTGGATGCCCTGGGCGTGCGTGGCTTGCAGCAGCAATTGTGCAAGGGTTTGCAGGTGCTGACCCGAGGCCGTCGCACGGCGGTGGAGCGCCACCAATCGCTGATCGCAGCCCTGGACTGGACCTACCAGCGGCTGAGCCTGCCGGAGCGCTGGCTGTTCTTGCAATTGGGGTTGTTCAAGATGGCGGTGACCTTACCCACCCTGAGCGAGCTGGTCGCTGGCTCGGAGCTGGAACATGCCGACCTGTCCTACCTGCTGGGGCGTCTGGTGGACACCTCATTGCTGACCCTTGAACCCGGCCCGGGCCATTCGCGTTATCGCCTGCTCAACTGCGTGCGCAGCTATGCGCTGGCCCACCTGCGTGACCCGGTGCAGGTGGCACGGTTGCAGCAGGGCGATGGGCATTATTTGGGGCCGTTCTCAGGCCGGCCGTTTGTCTTGCAACTCGTCGAGCAGGCGGCGTACGCGGACTAGGTCCGGGGTGGCAAAGCCTTCGGTAAAGCGCGCATGGACCGAACCCAGCACGTCGCGTGCAGCCTGCAGGCGACCTTGGGTCTGCCACAGCTGCGCCAACGACGTCGCGCAACGTAGCTCCCAGGCCAGTGCGCCTTGCTGGTGCGCCAGCCCGAGGGCGTCGACCAGCAGCGTTTCGCTCGCACGGGGATCCGCGATGCTTGCGGCGCGTACCCGCAGGATTTCCGCTGCGCACCAGCCCGCGCCGCCCGTGCGTGCGCGTTCAAACCCTGAGTCATCCACGGCGTGTGCACCCAGCGTGATCAGGATGTCCTCGATCAGCCCCAAGCCTTGCAGATCCTGGTGCCCCAGGATGCCGGCATAGTGCCCCGCCCAGGTCTGAAACAACTGCACCGAGTGCTTGTGCGCGTGTTCCAGCAACAACGCTTGCAGGCTCTGGGCGGCGTGCTCGTCACCGTTGTAACGGGCGATGACCACGCCTGCCAGGGCCAGGGTGTAGCAGACGGAGGTGCCGTGATTGATCTGCAGCGCTAACGCCAACGCCTGGCTGGCGGTACGCCAGGCTTGCTCGGGAAAACCCTGCAGCCACAGGATCCGCGCCAACACCGTCAGTGAGGCCACGCTCTGGTCGTATTGCACGCCAATGCCGTGGGCGAACCGATTGAGGTGGCCGCTGTGCGCCATGCGTTGGATCACTTGCTCAGCATTGTGCCGGGCGAGCGCCTGATTGCCGTTGTAGTGCTGCGCCAGTACGCGCAGGCGCTGGGCACTGACGTCCAGTTGCGGGTCGGTGCGCGGGTCGAGGCGATCGAACTGCTCGCTCTGCGCCAGTGCCTGGCGATACAGGCCTGCACACAGGTTCACCGCCATATGCCCGGAGACCGCGCGCAATTGACCCGCGACGTCCTGGCGCTCCTCGGCCAGGCGGCGGGCGCTGACAAACGCGGCGATGGTCTGCGGGGCACCGCCCATGGCGTGATAGGACAGGCTGCCCAGCGCCAATTGCAGTTGCATCGTCAAGCGCGGGCAGGGCGAGGCGGCCCGGCTCATCAGCGCCAACGCCTGGTCCACATACAAACGGTGCTCCCTGAGTAACGACAACTCTTGCCACAGTGGCATGGCGCTGACCGTCAAGCGGATTGCCAGCAAGTGTTCGCCCCCTTGCGCGAGCCCCCAGTCGAGGGCCGAGCGGATGTCTTCACGCAGCGGCGCATAGCGGTCGATCCAGGGTTGGGTGGCGATCAATTGCCAGTCCTCGCGCGCTTGCTCCATCAGCGCCAGGCAGCGCTCGGCATGGCGCCCGCGGGTGGCATCGAGCTCATCGGCGACGCTGAGTTTTTCCAGGGCGTAGGTGCGCGTGATATCCAGCAGGCGATAGACCATCTCGTCATCACCGACCTCCACATTGAGCAAGGACTTGGCGACCAACTGGGTGATTGAACCCAGCACCTCGGCGGGTGCGACCTCTTCCCCGGCGATCACCGCCGCCGCGCTGGCCAGGCTGAACCCGCCCCGGAACACCGCCAGCCGGCGCAGGCAGATCTGCTCGCAGGCCGTCAGCAGCTCAAAGCTCCAGTCCAGCGTGGCGCGCAGGGTTTGATGGCGGGGCAGCGCGTTGCGCCTGCCACGGGTGAGCAAGCGGAAATTGTCCTCCATCTGAACCAGCAGTCCGGGCAGGCCAAAGCGTTCGATCTGCGCCGCGACCAACTCGATGGCCAGGGGGATGCCGTCCAGGCGTTGGCAGATATCAATCGCCAGTGGCAGTTCGGCTTCACTTAATTCAAAGCTGTCCTGATGGGACATGGCCCGCTCGATCAACAGTTGCAGGGCCGGGTAGCCCAGCGCCTGGGCGCGGTTGCCGGTGGCCGGAGGGCAGGCCAGCGGTTCCAGGCGCTGCACGTACTCGCCCTCGGCGCGCAAGGCCTCGCGGCTGGTGGCCAGGATGTGCAAGCGGGGCGCGTGGCGCAGCAGGGTTTCGCTGATCAGGGCGATGTCGTCCAGCAGGTGCTCGCAGTTGTCGATCACCAGCAGCAACTGGCGCTCCTGCAGGCTGCGCGCAAACGTGACCAGCGGCTCTTGTTCTGCGTGGGTGAGGTCGAGCAGGGCGGCGAGATTGGGCAGGATCATCGACGCCGCGCTGAGCGGCGCCAGGTCCAGCAGGCGTATACCGTCGCGGTAATGCCCGATCAGCAATTCCGCCACGCGCAGGGCGACGGTGGTCTTGCCGATGCCGCCGGCGCCTGTCAGGGTGATAAAGCGTTGCGCGGGCAGGTTCTGCACCAGGCTGTCGATCAGGGCCTGGCGGCCGATCATGCGGGTGCGGCGCAACGGCAGGTTGTGGCACGGGCGTTGGGGGGCGCCCTCGGTGGGTAGCGTCATCGGCTCGATGCTCAGTGGCGCAACAAAACTGTAGCCACGCTGGGCCACGGTGACGATATAGCGCTGCCCGGCCTGGCCATCGCCCAAGGCCTTGCGCAAGGCTGCCATGTGCACTCGCAGGTTGCCATCTTCCACCACGCTTTTGGGCCAGACACGGGCGATCAACTCTTGCTTGCTCACCACATTGCCGGCCTGCTCCAGCAGGATCATCAGGATATCCACCGCACGCCGCCCCAGCCGCAACGGACGACCCGCCTCCAGCACCAGGCGTTGGCGCGGGTGGATGCGGTAGGGGCCGAAATGCACGGCCTGGTCGCTGAGGTCACTCATGGGGACCCTGTTCGTGGAGGGGGAAGCGGCCAGCATATTCCAGGTACGTGCGGACCACTAGGCTGCAATCACTTGAGGCTTGTGACGCAATTGGTGATTTCGCCAGGTCATCGGGTTGACCCCTTCGCTGCGGGTGAACATATGGCAGAAATGCGCCTGGTCGCAAAACCCGCATTCCAGGCTGATTTGCGTCAGGCTCAGGCGCGAACCGGTGATCAGTTCCTTGGCCCGTTGGATGCGCTGCTCGCGAATCCACTCCTGCGGCGACAGCCCGGTGGTGCACTTGAACGCGCGGGAAAAATGGCTGCGCGACAGCGCACAGGCCTGGGCCAGGTCGGCAATGGCCAGGCTTTCGCCGAGGTTGGCGAGGATCAATTGCTTGGCGATACGCTCGCGCCGGGGGCATAGGCCGCCGGTAGCGGATAAGCGAGGAGCATGCTGCTCAAGTCGGGCCATGACGAAAATCCGCAGTCGATGGGAGCGTTCCCGGTGAATGGGTGCAGTGTAGACGCCGCTAATCTTGTTGCCGGACCGCCTGGCTGACGAGTTAATCGTTGTTAATTTCGCCAGGTACGTACGCGGAAAAGACAGCACAGACGTGCAATCGCGCTAGCGCTCCGCGTGCTTCTCTGTGCGCTTGCCAACCGTTTGGATACCACCATGAACCGCAACGACCTGCGCCGCGTCGACATGAACCTGCTGGTGATTTTCGAAGCGCTGATGTTCGAAAAGAACCTGACCCGGGTCGCCGAAAAACTCTTTATGGGCCAACCGGCGGTGAGCGCGGCGCTGGGGCGCTTGCGCGATTTGTTCGACGACCCATTGCTGCTGCGCAACGGGCGGGGCATGGAGCCCACGCCGCGTGCCGTGGCGATACTCAAGGAGTTGCAGCCGGCCATGGACATCATTTCGGGTGCTGTCAGCCGCGCCAAGGATTTCGACCCGTCTACCAGCTGCGCAGTGTTCCGCATTGGCCTGTCCGACGACGCCGAGTTCGGCCTGTTCCCGCCGTTGCTCAGCCAACTGCGCGAAGAAGCCCCAGGCATCGTCGTGGTGGTGCGCCGCGCCAATTACCTGTTGATGTCGTCGTTATTGGCCAGTGGCGAGATCACGGTGGGCGTGAGCTACACCACCGAATTGCCGGCGAATGCCAAGCGCAAGAAACTGCGGGATATCCCTTGCAAGGTACTGCGTGGGGATGACGGTGTTGAGCCGCTGACCCTGGACGACTACTGCGAGCGGCCCCATGCGATGGTGTCGTTTTCCGGGGACTTGAGCGGCAACATTGACCTGGACCTGGCGCGTATCGGCCGGGCACGGCGAGTGGTGTTGGCGGTGCCGCAGTTCAGCGGGCTGCGGGCGTTGCTCGCGGGTACGCAGATTATTGCGACGGTGCCGGATTATGCGGCCTGTGCGTTGACCGAGGGCACTGCGATACGCGCGGAGGACCCACCCTTTGCCATTGATGCCGCGGAGTTGTCGATGGTGTGGAGCGGGGTGCATGACAATGATCCGGCGGAGCGTTGGCTACGGGGGCGGATTGCGGAGCATATGTCGAGGGCGCTTTAGGTGTGGTTGGCAGGCAGCCGCAATAATTTGAATCTGATCGGCATCGACGTTAAGCAAAGTCTTGTCCCTCCGAGCGTTGTTTCCGGCAGCCTGCTTGGGTGAGGGCCTTCTAGCATGGGTTAACTTTTCCAGAGGAGGCTTGTCGCTGATATGCATATTCAAAGACCGCAATTTATCCCACAAACAGTGGCTGAGCCTTCTCCTAATGTGCCCGTGCCGCCGCCGGTGGAACAACCGAACGGCCCTGTGATCGCGTCGGATACACCCGTCACGCGCTCAAGAAGAGAGGTGGCAGCCACGCCGGGTTTATCGTCGAGGACGGTTGAGGCCTCAAGGTTAGACAGGGTCGACGATCCGAAACTTGAGATTAAGAAAGAGGCCACCTCACCCAACGGGCTGTTTGCTGTGAGTTACTCAATTCCTGTCGCCGGCTCCGGGCTGAACAATATTACGTTTCCAATGATCATTGACGAGGGGCTCCAACGAAAGACGGCCCAGGACCCTGGGATTTATTACGCGATGCTGTTCGACGTAAGCAATGAGCAAGGTAAATCTCTTGATGGCGGCTATATCGGGATTCAGCCACGGCAGGATGGCAAGGCGCTGGTGATGTTTTCCGGCTTTGGTTCGCACTTCAGTGCGCCCAAAGGCCGTGCCGAGGCGGATGGGGGGGAAGGAGGCAGCAATAGCACACTGGTCGATTTTGAGTTTGGTCATAAATATAACCTGACGGTGACCCGAGACCCTGACAACCCCCAGAGGCTGAAGGGCTATATTCAGGATGTCACGGACCCTGCTCACCCTGGGGTAAAGCAGCATGTCGAAGACCTTGATGTCGACCAGAAGTTTGTGTTGGCGGCCAGTAACACAGGGTTTGTCGAGCACTACGGTGCCGATATCAGCCGAAGCTCCCAGATCGCACCGACGCGCGGCAGTTTTTTCGCACCCTTCACGACGGAGGCTGACGGCACGGTCAAGGCGGGTGAAGTCAGGAGTGACGGGTTCTATGGTCGGTACAAAAACGCGATGATCGGTGATCAGGAATTTACCAAAGTGGCGGGTAAAGGTCAGGAAGTCTATTTTACGTTTCAGGGCGCGGGTTACGGCGCTAAGGCCTGACACGTAACAAAAACCGGAAGGCCCCTGCGGCTTTCCGGTTTTTTTTGCCTTGTCGAATCGATTGGCCCGCGAGCCGCCACGTCAAACAGCACATACATCCAATTCCCCGCCCCCAATCCCAACCACACTCCCTCCATCGCTCAACTCTGCAGGTGGGAATACACAGCCATGGACCCAACACCCAAAACCAGCCCCGACGAAGTCGTCACCTTGGTCGTCAAGCACCTGATCAAACAAGGCCGCGAAACCGACTACGAAGCCTGGCTGCGTCGCATCGTGCGGATCGCCGGCGCGCGCCCCGGCCACCTGGGTGTCGACGTAGTGCGCGGCAAGCAGGGCAAGCTGGCGCTGTTCACCTGTGTGTTGCGTTACCGCTCCACTGATGACCTGGAAACCTGGCTTGATTCCCCCGAGCGCAAATCGCTGATCGACGAAGCCTCCCCCTTGCTGGCCGATGGCGACAAAACCGAAATCGGTTCGGTCAATGAATTCTGGTTCGCGCCGCTGGCCGACAGCGCCGCCAAACCTCCCCGCTGGAAGCAAGCAGTGGTCACCCTGTGCGTGATCCTGCCGCTGACCCTGCTGGTACCCATCGTGTGGGGCCCGGTTCTGCGCCTGCACCCGTTCCTCTCCAACTACGTGGTCGCCACCTTCCTGGTCACCGTGACGATCGTTGTATTGGTGGTCTACCTGCTGATGCCGGCGGCCACCCGTCTGTTCGCTCCCTGGCTTGAAGCCTCTGTAAAGGAAACCCTATGAACGCCGATCTGATTCTGTTCAATGGCCAGTTCCACACCGTGGACCGTGAAAACCCGCGCGCAACCGCCGTCGCCATCAGCCAGGGGCGCTTTGTCGCCGTGGGCACCGACGGTGAGGCCATGGCCCTGCGCGGCAGTGGCACCCAGGTCATCGACCTCAAGGGCCGCACCGTCATTCCCGGCCTCAATGACTCGCACCTGCACCTCATCCGTGGCGGCTTGAACTACAACCTCGAACTGCGCTGGGAAGGCGTGCCGTCCCTGGCCGATGCCCTGCGCATGCTCAAGGACCAGGCCGACCGTACGCCCACCCCGCAATGGGTGCGCGTGGTGGGTGGCTGGAACGAATTCCAGTTTGCCGAAAAGCGCATGCCGACCCTGGAAGAGTTGAACCAGGCGGCGCCTGACACTCCCGTATTCGTGCTGCACCTGTACGACCGCGCCTTGCTCAACCGTGCCGCCCTGCGCGTGGCCGGCTACACCAAGGACACACCGAACCCGCCGGGCGGCGAGATCGTGCGGGACAGCAACGGCAACCCCACCGGCATGCTGGTGGCACGGCCGAACGCGATGATCCTGTATTCGACCCTGGCCAAGGGCCCGAAACTGCCGCTGGAATACCAGGTCAACTCGACCCGCCAGTTCATGCGTGAACTCAATCGCCTGGGGCTCACCAGCGCCATCGATGCCGGCGGTGGTTTCCAGAACTACCCCGATGACTACGCGGTGATCGAGCAACTGGCCAAGGACGAGCAACTGACGGTACGCATCGCCTACAACCTGTTCACCCAGAAGCCCAAGGAAGAACTCAGCGACTTCAAGCACTGGACCGGCAGCGTCACCCTGCACCAGGGCGATGACTACCTGCGCCACAACGGCGCCGGCGAGATGCTGGTGTTCTCGGCGGCCGACTTCGAAGACTTCCTTGAGCCACGCCCGGACCTGCCGCTGACTATGGAACAGGAACTGGAGCCGGTGGTGCGCCATCTGGTGGAGCAGCGTTGGCCGTTCCGCTTGCACGCCACCTATGACGAGTCCATCTCGCGCATGCTCGACGTGTTCGAGAAGGTCAACCGTGACATCCCGTTCAACGGCTTGCCGTGGTTCTTCGACCACGCCGAGACCATCACCCCGAAAAACATCGAGCGTGTACGCGCCCTTGGCGGCGGTATTGCGATCCAGGACCGCATGGCGTTCCAGGGCGAATACTTCGTCGAGCGTTACGGCGCCAAGGCGGCCGAAGCCACGCCGCCGATCAAGCGCATGCTTGCCGAAGGCGTGCCGGTAGGGGCGGGCACCGACGCCACGCGGGTGTCGAGCTACAACCCCTGGACCTCGTTGTACTGGATGGTCAGCGGCCGCACCGTCGGCGGCCTGGAACTGCACGCCGAAGGCCTGCCGCGCCTCACCGCGCTGGAATTGTTCACCCATGGCAGCGCCTGGTTCTCGTCCGAGCAGGGCAAGAAGGGCCAGATCAAGGTCGGCCAGTTGGCGGACGTGGCGGCCCTGTCGGCGGACTTCTTCAGCGTCGACGAAGAAGCCATCAAGTGGATTGAGTCGGTACTCACCGTGGTCGGCGGCAAGGTGGTCTACGGCGCCGGCGACTTCGAAGACTTTGCACCGCCGCGTGTGCCGGTGCTGCCGGACTGGTCGCCGGTGGTCAAGGTGCCGGGTCATTGGCGCCCGACTTCGCCCTTGCAGGCACAGGTTCACCAGTGCAGCGGCCCGTGCGGCGTGCACGCCCACAGCCACGAAAAAGCGCGCCTTTCCAGCGTGCCGGTCAGCGACTTCCAGGGATTCTGGGGTGCGTTCGGCTGCTCGTGTTTTGCGTTCTGATTTCCCAAACCCGTTAGGAGATATTCCCATGGCTTACAAACGTTTGAACAAAGATGACGCTGTCGTACTGTTAGTCGATCACCAGACTGGCCTGATCTCCCTGGTACAGGACTTCTCCCCGAACGAGTTCAAGAACAACGTGCTGGCCCTGGCCGACGTGGCCAAGTTCTTCAACCTGCCGACCATCCTGACCACCAGTTTTGAAGGCGGTCCTAACGGCCCACTGGTTCCCGAGCTCAAGGCCCTGTTCCCGGACGCGCCGTACATCGCCCGCCCTGGCCAGATCAACGCCTGGGACAACGAAGACTTCGTCAAGGCGGTCAAGGCGACCGGCCGCAAGCAAATCATCATTGCCGGTGTGGTGACGGATGTGTGCGTTGCGTTCCCGACCCTGTGCGCCCTCGACGAAGGCTTTGAGGTATTCGTGGTCACCGACGCGTCGGGCACCTTCAATGAAACCGTGCAACAGGCTGCCTGGGCACGCATGACCGCTGCCGGTGCGCAACTGGTGAACTGGTTCGCCGTAGCCTGCGAGCTGCAAGTGGACTGGCGCAACGACATGGAAGGCCTGGCCAACCTGTTGTCGCCGCGCATTCCCAACTACCGCAACCTGATGAACAGCTACTCGGCGTTTACTGCCAAATAACCTGCTCTCAAGTCTGTCGGTAATCCCTTGTGGGAGGGGGCTTGCTCCCGATGACGGTGCTTCAGTCTAAATTTCTTTGACTGACCCACCGCTATCGGGGGCAAGCCCCCTCCCACATTTCGATTTGTGGTGCGGCGACAAACCCGTTATAAAAACCGAAAATGTCCACCGAGAAGCGACAATGAATCCCTTTGAAGACATGCGCCTGTTCTGCCAGGTCATGGAGTCCGGCAGCTTCACCGCCGCCGCCGAACAGCTGGGCCTGTCCAAGCAATTCGTCAGCCGCCGTCTGATCCAACTCGAAGACCGCCTGGGCGTACGCCTGCTCAACCGTTCCACGCGCCGTTTGGATGTCACGCCACTCGGCCAGAGTTACTACGAATCCGCCTTGCGCCTGCTCAGTGAAGTCGAGCAAGTGGAGCAGGGCATCGCCGGCCAGAACAGCGAGCCGCGCGGCACCATCCGTCTCAGCGCGCCGTTGTCGTTTGCCATGGCTCACCTGGGCTGCCTGTTGCCGCTGTTCTTGCAGCGCCATCCCCAGGTGTCGGTGGAGGTCGATTTGAGCGACCGTCCGGTGGACCTGATCGGCGAAGGTTACGACCTGGTGCTGCGCATCGGCACCCTGGAAGATTCCACCTTGATTGCCCGCCGTATCGCCAGCATCCCACGGGTGTACTGCGCGAGCCCTGACTACCTGGCCCTGCGCGGTACACCGCAAAAGCCGGATGACCTTGCCGAACACGATTGCCTGCCCTACGGCCATGGCCGCCAGGTGCAATGGCGTTTCAAGGGCAAGGTGCAGGCGTTGAATGTGAGCGGGCGCATGCGTGTAAACAACGGCGATCTGCTGCGCGACACCGCCATTGCGGGCTTGGGCGTGACCTACCTGCCGACCTTTATCGTCGGCGAAGCGGTGAAGGACGGCCGCCTGGTGACGGTCCTGGACGAGTTCGCCCCCGAGGCGCTGACCCTGTCGGCGGTGTACCCGCAACACCGGCAAAGCTCGCGGCCGGTGCAAGCGCTGGTGGAGTTCCTGCGCGAACGCCTGGCTAGCGGCTGCTGAACAGCTGGCGGATCAGGTTGGGCGTGCTGCCGGTCCAGCGCTTGAACGCGCGGCGAAAGTTGGCCGCATCGTTGAAGTTCAGGTACGCCGCCACTTCGTCATTGCTGTAGCCCTTGACCTGATACAGGTGCAACGCCACCTGCTTGCGCACACGGTCCACCTGCTGCTGAAAACCGGTGTCGTGCTTGTGCAGCTTGCGCTTGAGGGTGGCCGGGCTCATGGCGAAGGCGTGCGCGGCCTGTTCCAGGCTCGGCGGTTGGCGCACCTGCTCGTGTAAATAGGCGTAGAGGCAGTCGAGAAAACTGCCGGCGAAGCCCAACTGTTCGATCTGCTCGCGGGCTTGCTGGCGCGCCACCTGGCCCGCGGTGGCCGAGGCACCCGGCCAGGCGCGGGTGAGGTATTCGCGCGGGAGGCTCAGCATGTCCAGCGGCCGCTCGAAGCGTGTGTCTTCCCCGAGGTTTACCCAGTACTGCTCGACGTAACGCGGCTCGGCATGGCTCAAACTGCTCACCCACGGCAGCCGCTCACCGCTGAGCCATTGGCTCATGGCGACCACCGACGTCATGCTGGCTTCCAGCAAAAAGCGCCAGTGCTCCCCGGCGCCGCAACTGTCCAGCCAGTACAGGTAGGCGTGGTGTTCATCCAGCTCCAGTTGCAGGGTGACCAAGGGGCTGAGCAGCACCTGTTGCTGGATCAATATGTCCAAGGCCTGGTGCAGGTTTTGCGCATGGCCGAGGGCATGGCTGGCGGCGCCGTAATAGCCCGGCAATAGCCGCTGCCCAAACAGGAAGCTGCTGTCGTCGGCGTCGAGTAACTTGCGGCTGTTACCGATCAAGGCGAGAAACTGCTGGGGGCTCAACCGCGCGTTGCCCGCCAGGATATCCTCGTGAAACAGCCCGGTACCCCGCAGCAGGCGATGACTGTCGATGTCGCGGGACAACGCCAGGTCGATCAGCGTGGCGGGTTGGTAGTGTCCTGGGATGAAGCGGCTGTCGCTTTCATACCAGTTGATTTTCACCGCCATCTCAGGCGCTTTTCGCGAGCGGTTGCTTGGCCCGCGCCAGCGCGAGGTTCAGACGCTTGAGCAAGTCCGGGGGCGATTCCTCCAGGGCCATGACCACGGCGGTGGTCGCCGCCAGTTGCAAGCGCTCACCGTGCAACCGGGTCTTGTGGGCCAGGCCGCGCACGGCTTGCTGCAACTCCAGCGCGAGCTCCTTGGCCTGGCGCTCACCGGTGTTGGGCAGCAGCACCACAAAGCGGTCGCCGGCCAGGCGGCACAGCAGGTCCTGGCGGCGCAGGTTGAGCAGCAACAAATGGCTGAGGGCCTGCAACACGGCATCGCCCTCGGCATGCCCGTAGGCCTGGTTGATGGCGGCGAAGTTGTCCAGGTCCAGCGCCAGCAGTGACAGCGGTTGCTGTTGGTCGTGGCTGTCTTGCAGGCTGTCGGCCAACTGGCGCTTGAGGTAGTCGGCACCGGCCAGGGGCGTGAGTTTGTCGAACAGCCGATGCTCACGGAACAGCCGCTCGCGCTTCTCCATCTGTGCGCTGATTGCCAGTTGTTCGCGGTGCCAGTGGTAGATGCCGATGGTCAGCAGGATCATGCCCACCGGCATCGGCCCGGACTCCAGCCAGTGGTCCCAGGTGATGCTGTCGGGCAGGCGGATAAACTCGTCGAGGCTGTCGATCCACCAGGAAAAAAAGATGCATGACAGGCCCAGCGCCAGGTAATTGGTGACGCGCCCGGCCGGGCGGCTTTTCAGCACCAGGCCCAGCCAGACCAACGCCAACAGCGCGGATCCGCCTTCGCCGAAGATGTCCAGCCACACCCATTCGCTGACGCTTTTCAACTCGCCGCAGGCCAGGTGCAGGATCAGCCCGAGGTTGGCGGCGATCAGCAACAGGGAGAGTTTCCAGCGGTGGGGCTTGAGCACGGAAAACATGGCCGCGGGTCCTCGGGAAAATGAGCGATGGGCGCCAGCACAGCAGATGGATGTGACGGTTGGATGACGGTGGGGGAGGGTCGAATCAGCTCATGCCGCTAACAATGAAAAGCAAAAAATGTGGGAGGGGGCTTGCCCCTGATAGCGGTGGGTCAGTGAAAAATCAGGGGGCTGACCCACTGCTATCGGGGGCAAGCCCCCTCCCACAGTAGATCTTCACAGGTCATTTCAGCTCATTCCAACTTAAGATCCTGCTCAAACCCTCGGTTTACGGGGCTCCGCGCCGATCGCTGTCACAGAACCGTCATCCCCCACCCCTAGCGTGCCCTCCCAGTTGCCGGGCCCGTTGCCTGGCGCCAACGGATTCTTGGGGAGGATTGCATGTACAAGCGCACCGGGCTCGTCAGCTTCACGCTTACCGCCTTGGCCCTGGCGATGGCCAGCGAGCGGCTGAATGCGGCCGACGCGGCCACCACCGAGCACGTCGAAGTGGTTGGCCAGGCGGCGGCCATGGACCAGGCACTCAAGGAGCAGCGCAAGTCCGACAGCATCAAGAGCGTGGTGCATGCCGACGGCGTGGCCCAGTTGCCGGATGAAAACGTCGCCGAAGCGGCGCAGCGCCTGCCAGGCATCAGCGTGGAGCGCGACCAGGGTGAAGGGCGCTTCGTCAGCGTGCGTGGCCTGGGCCCGGACCTCAACAGCGTGACCATCAACGGCACCCTGGTGCCCGCGCCGGAAAGCGCGCGGCGCGCCGTCGCACTGGATGTGCTGCCCTCGGAACTGGTGCAGTCGCTGTCGGTGATCAAGACCCTCACGCCGGACATGGACGCCAACTCCCTCGGCGGCACGGTCGATGTGCAAAGCCTGTCGGCCTTCGACCACAAGGGTTTGTTCTACACCGGCAGTACCGAAGCCAGCTACGACAAGAACACGCGCCAGACCAGCCCGAAATTCTCCGGTGCGGCCAGCAACCGTTTCAGCCTGGGCGACGGCATCGACAACTTCGGCGTGGCCGCCGCACTGAGCTGGCAGAAGCGTGACTTCGGCTCGGACAACGTCGAGACCGGCGGCGCCTGGGACTTCACCGACGGCGCCAAGCTCAATGAGTTCGAACAGCGCGACTACGACATCAGCCGCGAACGCGCCGGCGGCGGCCTGAACTTCGACTACAAGCCCGACGACCTCAGCAGCTACTACCTGCGCACCCTCTACAGCCGCTACACAGACACCGAAACCCGCAACGCCGCCAGCCTCGAATTTGCCGACCCCCAGGCACCTGGTGAGTTGGGCGACGCCGAAGCCAAGCGCAAGCTGAAAAACCGCGAAGAAACCCAGGAAATCCAATCCTACGTGTTTGGCGGCGAACGCATGCTCGGCCTGTGGACCCTGAGCGGCCAGGCCGGCTACAGCCAATCCAGCGAAGACAGCCCGGCGCACATCGCCGGTGCCACCTTCGACGGCGGTGACTTTGCCAACAGCGGCTTCTATGACCAGGACAAACCACGCCCGATCATCGGCAGCGGCTTCTACGACGCGCGTAACTTCACCCTCGACAAAGTCGACTGGGAAAAACAGAACACAAAAGACACCGAGAAAAACCTGCGCCTGGACCTGGCCCGCGACTACGACCTGAGCGGCTATGCGTCCCAGGTGAAATTCGGCGGCAAAGTCAGCCGCCGCCACAAAGACAACGACCTGGAAGCCTGGGTCTACAAAGACTTCGACACCCTCGGCTTCAGCGCCGACCAGCTCAACCTCAGCCAATTCCAGAAGGGCAGCGTCGACTACCGTCTCGGCAACTACGGCCCCGGCATCAGCCCCGGCGCTATCAAGCAGCTGATCGGCAGCCTCAACCCGGCAGACTTCTATGACGAGACCGAATCACGGGTCAACGACTTCACCATTCGTGAAGACATCAACGCCGGCTACCTGATGAACACCGTCGATATCGACGACTGGCGCTTCATCGCCGGCCTGCGCTACGAGGGCACCGAGTTTGAAGCCAAGGGCACCGGCGCCACCGATGGCGTGTTCACGCCGACCGAGACCAAGCGCCGTTATCACCACTGGCTACCGGGCCTGCATGCGCGCTACCAGATCGACAAGAACACCCAGGTACGCGCGGCCTGGACCAAGTCGGTGGTGCGCCCGACCTTCGGCCAATTGGCGCCGGGGTTTGTCATCGACGATGACGAAGCCACCTTTGGCAACCCGGACCTCAAGCCCCTGGAGTCGAGCAACCTGGACCTGGGCATCGAGCACTTCATGGGCCGCGCCGGCACCGTCTCGGCCTTCGTGTTCTACAAAGACATCAAAAACTTCGTCTACAACACCGACCTCGCCGGTACCGGCGCCTGGACCAACTTCGCCGAGGCCCACACCTACGCGAATGGCGACAGCGCCAAGCTCTACGGCCTGGAACTGGCCTACTCACAGAAATTCGACTGGCTGCCTGCACCGTGGAACGGCCTGCTGATCGGTGCCAACAGCACGTTCAGCCGCTCCAGCGCCGACATCGAAGGCTTCGACAGCACCAGCGGGACGAACCGCAAGCGCAACATCAGCCTGCCCAACCAGTCCGACACCGTCGGCAACCTGATGCTCGGTTGGGAAGACGACAAGCTCAGCCTGCGCGTCTCGGCCAACTACAAATCGGCGTACCTCTATGAGCTGGCCTCGATCAACGACAAGGCTCACGACCTGCACGTCGACGCTCAGACCTTTGTCGACTTCAGCGCGCGCTACTCGCTGACCAAGAACCTGCAAGTCAGCTTCGAGGCGCAGAACCTCACCGATGAGTCGTACTTCGTCTACACCGGCCACCGTAGCTACAACGGCCAGTACGAGGAGTACGGCCCCACTTACAAGCTGGGCCTGACGTTCACCCATTTCTAACCCACACCTCGATTCCAATGTGGGAGGGGGCTTGATCCCGATGGCGATGGGTCAGGTACACATTGATTGGCTGATACACCGCTATCGGGAGCAAGCCCCCTCCCACATGGATCTCCATTGCTTTCGAAGGATTTGTTCGTTCATGAGAATCTCCAAGCTGTACCTGCTGATCGCGTTGGCCGCTTGCTCACCGGTAATGGCCGCCGACCTGGCGCTGACGCCTTGGGCACCCAGCCTGAATACCGAAGCCATGGCCTTCCTGCCCAACGGCAGCGAACGCCTGGCTGCCGGCACCCGCGACGGCCTGCAACTGCTCGACAGCAAGGGCGCCGAACTGGCCCGCTTCACAGGCAATTTCAGCAGCCTCGACACCCGCGTCGTCGGTGCCCAGGTGCTGGTGGCCAGCCTCGACAACGACCGCCAACAGGCCTTGCTGATCAGCCTCGATACGTCCACCAAGACCTTTGGCCAACCGCTGTACCTGCCCACCCGCGATTACCCGGTGAATGGCCTGTGCCTGTACCGCGACGGGGCGGCCAACCTGTTTGTGTTCCTGGTGGGCGAGGAGGGCAAGGGCGAGCAATGGCTGGTAGGCAACGGCTCGACGTTGCTCGCCGAAGCCCAGCGTGTACGCGGCTTGCCGCTGCCACCGTCGGCGCAGTTCTGCCAGGTGGATGACGCCACCCAGCAACTGGTGGTGAATGAAGAAAACGTCGGCTGGTGGGCCTACCCGGCGCACCCGGAAGCCGATGTCAAACGCGCCCCGGTCGCCCTGTTCGACAACCCCAAGCGCGAAGCCGGCGCCATGGCGCTGGTACCGGGCGGTGTGGTGGCGCTTGACCCCAAGACCGCCCAGTTGCACCTGTTCCAGCACAGCGGTGAGCGTTGGGTCGAGCAATCGAGCCTGACGCTGCCAGGTCTCAAGGAACCGGAACAACTCAGCGTTAATGGCCAGCACCTGCTGGTGCGTGATGACGACACCGGCAAGCTGTATCAGGGCACACTCAACTGGCAAGCCAAACCTGTGGCGGCCGCGCCGGTACTGCCGGAAGTCGCTGCGCTGCGCCAGACCGATCCAGTCGGCCGCCAGGGCGATGCAGCGGATGACCCGGCGATCTGGATTCACCCCACGCAGCCGGAAAAAAGCCGCGTGCTCGGTACTAACAAGAAGCAGGGCCTGCTGGCCTATGACCTCGACGGCAAGCTGTTGCAGGAACTGGCGGTCGGCCGCCTCAACAACGTCGACGTCCGCCCCCACTTCAAGCTCGGCGCGCACACCGTCGACCTCGCCGTGGCGAGTAACCGTGATCGCAACAGCCTGAGCCTGTTCAGCATCGACCGCCAGAGCGGCGAACTGCGTGAAGCCGGTGAAGTGCCGACGCCGCTCAAGGACATCTACGGTATCTGCCTGTTCCAGCCCGCCGGCGGGGACCTCTACGCCATCGCCAACGGCAAGGACGGCACCTTCCTGCAATACCGCCTCAGCGCGCCGGATGGCCGTGTGCAGGGCGAGCTGGTGCGCCAGTTCAAGGTCGACAGCCAGCCCGAAGGCTGCGTGGCCGATGACCAGCGCCAGCGGCTGTTTATCGGTGAAGAAGATGTCGGCGTGTGGGCGGTGGATGCGCGTGCCGACCAACCGGCCACGCTCACCAGCGTGATCAAGGTCGGCCCGCAACTGCAGGCGGATGTCGAGGGCCTGGCGCTGTACCAGAGCGATAAGCGCGATTACCTGGTGATCTCCAGCCAAGGCAACGACAGCTATGTGGTGGTGGATGCCGAGCCGCCGTTTGCCACGCACGGTGCTTTTCGCGTGGGCCTGAACGCCGCCGCCGGCATAGACGGCGCGTCGGAAACCGATGGCCTGGAAGTCACCGCCCTCAACCTCGGCGGGCCCTGGAGCCAAGGCATGCTGGTGGTGCAGGACGGGCGCAAGCGCATGCCCGAGCAGACCCAGAACTTCAAGTTCGTGCCGTGGGCGGAGGTGACCCGCACACTGAAATTACCCTGAACGGTCATCAGCCGGTCATCACTTTTTAATCGAATAGGAGCCTAACCATGCACGCGACGATGGAACATATGACGATCTGGGGTTTGATCAGCGACGCCAGCCTGTTGGTCAAGGCGGTGATGGTCACGTTGCTGCTGGCGTCCTTGCTCAGTTGGTACCTGATCATCCAGCGCGGCAGTGTGCTGCGCCGCCTGGAGCGCCAGTTGAACGGCTTTGTGCGGCGCTTTCGTGCCGCGTCCGACCTGCAGCCGCTGTACCGCGAAACGGTGCAGGCGGGCGAGGGCGGCATTGCGCCGATTTTTATCGCAGGCGTGCACGAATACCAGCACCTGCAAAGCCATGATCCGGCCGTGTTGGAAGGTGTCGAACGTGCGTTGCAGGTAGCGATCACCGAGCAGGAAATCGAGTTGGAAAAGGGCCTGCAATTCCTTGCGACCGTGGGCTCGGTGAGTCCCTACATCGGTCTGTTCGGTACCGTGTGGGGGATCATGAATTCCTTTATCGGCTTATCCCAGGTCCAGCAGGCGACGCTGTCGACGGTGGCGCCGGGCATTGCCGAAGCGTTGATCGCCACCGCCATCGGCCTGTTTGCCGCCATCCCGGCGGTGATCGCCTACAACCGCTTCGCGGCACGCGGCCAGACCTTGCTCACCCGCTATTACGCCTTCGGCAATGAACTGCAAGTGCGCCTGCACCGCACCTTGCGCGGCACGCCGATCAACCTGGCCGTGGCCGCCTGAACAAGGAGCAAACCGATGTTGACCAGGCCGCAACGCAAGCACGGGCCCAAGGCTGAGATGAATGTGGTGCCTTACATCGACGTGATGCTGGTGCTGCTGGTGATCTTCATGGTCACCGCGCCGATGTTGACCCAGGGCGTGAAGATCGAACTGCCCAAGGTCGCCGCCGAAGCGCTGGCCACCGACACCCGCCAGCAGATCCTCACGCTGTCGGTGAAGGCCGACGGGGGTTACTACTGGAACCTCGGCGGCGAGCTCGACACCCGGCACCAGACCGACAGCGCCGTGACCCTGGATGAAATGGGCGCCAAGGTCATGCAGGTAGTGGCGGCGCGCAGCGACACCCAGGTGTACATCCGCGCCGATGACAACGCCGGATACGGCCGGGTGGTCGCGGCCATGGCGGTGTTGCAGAAAGGTGGTGTGAGCAACTTGGGGCTGGTGACCGAGGCCCCGCAATGACGGCGATGATCATGCACAGTCCGACGTTAACGATGGCGCACGGGCAACCGTCCGGGTTCTGGAGAAACAGCTTCGCGGCGAGCCTGGCAGTGGCGCTCCACGTGGGCGTGCTGGCAGCGCTGATGCTGGGTGGGTCAACAGAAAAAACGCCGGTGCAAGCACCCAGGGTGATGCATACCCAGTTGGTGATGATGCCACCTGCGGCTGTTCCTGTTCCTGCTCCCGCACCTGAGCCGGTGGCCCTCACACCTCCGGAGCCCGTCGCTGTTCCCGTACCGGTGAAGCCCACCGTCGATCCGCAGATCCAGGCGCAGAAACTTGAGAAGGCCGCCTTGGCGCGCAAGCGTGTCGAAGACAAGAAAATCGAGCAACAACAAGAACGCTTGGCGACTGAACAGCGCAACCGCGAGCTGGAGCAACAGCGAGTGAACCAGGAACGCCTCGCCGCTGAACGCGCCCGCCCCGCAGCACCCGCCCCCGCGCCAGCCTTCGACAGCCGTCAATACCAGCCCTTGAGCAAGGAAGCGCCGGATTACCCCGAGCGTGCCCTGGACAAGAACATCGAAGGCGATTGCTCAGTCGAATACACCGTCAACATTCAGGGCCGTGTGGAAAACCCCAGGGTGCTCGACGGCTGCCACCCGCTGTTCATGCGACCTTCATTGGCGGCGGCAAATACCTTCCGCTACCAGCCACGGATTGTTGATGGAAAACCCGTGCCCGTGCCAGCAGTGCGCAACACGTTCCACTACCGCATCAAGTAACCCACCTTTATGCGTTATGGGGATGATACTTTTTGCCTGACCACAATACCCAATGTGGGAGGGGGCTTGCTCCCTCCCACCTGTTGATTGCTGTTCGGCGTTATGAATTCGCCAGGTTCTCCAACGTCCTACCGTCGATATACCGTTCCAGGTTCGCCAAAAACGTATCGGCAATCTCGTTGCGGCTATTGGTCGAAATCGCCGATGTGTGCGGCGACAACCTCACCCTTGGATGGGTGTACAACGGATGCCCATCCGGCAACGGCTCCGGCTCGGTTACATCCAGCGATGCCAGCCCGATCTGCCCGTTATCCAGCGCTTCCAGCAGCGCCTCCTGGTCCAGCAAGCCACCCCGTGCAATATTGATCAAGTGCAGCCCTGGCTTGGCGCTGCCCAGCACATCACGGTTGATGATATGCCGTGTGGACTCGGTCAGCGGTGCCGCCACCACCAGGTGATCGGCGCGCGCGAACAGGTCGTGAATGTCCTTGGCGGCTTCAACCCCCGTGCTGAACGGCGTCGGACTTTGACGCAGCGCCACCACCTTGATCCCCAAGGCCAGGGCTTTTTGCGCCAGGCTTTCGCCAATCGCACCAAACCCCAGGATGCCCAGCGTCGTGCCCTTGAGCGGGCGCAGCGGGGTGAATTGCCACTGGGCGTCCTTCACCCAGATCTCCGGTAGATGCTTGGACGCGGCAAAGATCGCGGCCAAGGCAAATTCGGCCAGGTTGTCGGCGGCACTGCCGCGCGAGGTGGTCACCGGCGGCCCGTTGAACAGCCACTGCGGGTAGAAGTCGATGCCCGACGACACCAGGTGCACCCACTGCGCGCCGTACGGCCAGCCCGGTGGCGGCGTATCCGGCGCGGTGTAGCCACGCACGTTGATCGGGCGCAGCAATAGAATGTTGGCCTGGGGCGGCAGGTCGCTGGGTACGCCCACGGGTACGCCGATCACTTGCGCGCCGGGGTGGATCGAGGCCAGGCGCTGGCGGATCACGTCGTTGTAATCTTCGTCCAGCTGGCTGGCAATAATCACCTGGCTCATGGGCGTTCCTTGTGGCGTTGGGCGAAGACGGCTTTGCCGACACCTTGCAACACGGCGTCGTTCTGCGGGGTGTGCACGCGGCTGCAGAGCACATCGCGGTAATGCCGTTGCAGTGGGCTATGGCGCGACAGGCCTGGGTTACCCGAGGCCTCGATGGCCAGCTCCACGGCGCGGATGGCGTTGTGGGTGACCAGGTACTTCAACTGCGCGGCATTGGCCGACGGGGTATGGCCTTCGGCCGCGGCGTCGAGCAGGCTGCGGTTGGCAAACAGCAGGGTGTCGATGTGGCCGACGGTTTCCTGGAAGCGCGGCAAGGTCGACAGCGCGGCGCCAAGGTTGGACGGCTGGCGCTCTTCCAGCCAGTTCACCAGCCAGTCCCGCGCGGCCTGGGCCACGGCGTCGTACACCGAGGACAACAACACCGACATCCACAGGAAACCCTCGCCGTCCAGCTCCGGCGAGGGCGCGCTCCACGGGCTGACGCTGACGGCGTGATCGAGTGGCACCCGCACGTTGTCGAGCACCACTTCGTGGCTGCAGGTGGCGCGCATGCCCAGGTGGTCCCAGGTGTCGATGATGCTCACGCCGGGGCTGTCTTTTGGCACCAGCCAGGCGCCGACCAATGGATCGGCGTCATCGCTGCGTGCCCACACGCTGAACCAGCTCAGGCCATGGCTGCCGGTGGAGTAGATCTTGCGTCCGCTGATGCGCCAGCCTTCGGCAGTGCGCACGGCGGTCGTCGCCGGCAGGCCGCCACGGGCCGGGGTGCCCAGGTCGGGCTCGACGCGCAGGGCGTTGATCAGGGCGCCGTCGCGCACAGCGTCATTCGCCACTTGCGTGCGCAAGTGCGCCGGCCACGTCTTGCTGTCTTGCAGGCGTGTGTGTTGCAGGTACTGCATCACCAGGATCAGCGCGGTGGACGGTTCGCCCTTGGCAATCGCACTGATCGCCTTGCGCGCCTGGGGCAGGCTGGCACCGCCGCCGCCCAGGGACTTGGGCACCGTGAGGGCGACCAGGCCGTGTTCGTGCAGCAACGTGAAGTTGGCATGAGGGAAGGCGCCGCTCTCGTCATAGAGGTGCGCGGTGCTGGCCAGCTCGGTGCTGAGGCGTTCGAGCAGGGCTTCGAAGTTGGCGACTTCCACGGAGCGCAGAGACGGTTGAGACGATGAAGTCATGATGATTGTACTCGGTCAAAATGTGGGAGCTCAGATAGCGATGCGTACAGGCTGCTCGCCCAACAACCGCTCAACGGCCTGCAGCACCGGCTCAGCTTCAGTGCGCACCAGCCAATCCGGGCTCACCTCCACAAACGCCACCGTGCCGTCCCCGGCAATCACCACCACCGTCGGTTGCGGCAACTCCCAGGTAGCGGTGCCGGTGGTTTCGCCAAGGTGATTGCCCTTGGCCAGGGCGGCATTGCGCGATGCCTCATCGGCGCTGTAGAGAATGCCCAGGCGTCGGCCGAGGGTGTTGTCGGGGTCACTGGCCACCTGCAGTTGCAGGGTGTGCCGGGTCTTGATTTCGACCAGGCGCTCAGGCACTTGCGGGCTCACTGCTACCAGCGGCACGCCCAGTTCGCGCAGGCGGGGGTAGAGCTGGCGTTCGTAATAGGGCAGGGCGATGTTGCACGCCGGGCAGCCGGCAAAGCGGAAGAAAATCAGCACCGCCGGACCGTCCGCCAGCAGCAGGTCGCGGTTGAGTTCACCGCCTTCTACAGTGAGCAGGGTGAACGGGGCCAGCTCATCGCCGACCTGCACGTAGTCGTCGGGGCGCGCTTCATCCACCAGGCGCTGGCGCTGGTCGATATTGACCTGCAACGCTTCCGGCGCCCAGGTGGCGACACGTTCGGCGTGCAGGTCCGCCAGTTGACGGTTGAGGGATTCACTCATGCCAGCGCCTCCTGTTTTTCTTCAACCTCGGCGGCGACGCTGTAGCGGTTGGCCGGTACGTCCAGGCCCAAGTTGTCGCGCAGGGTATGGCCCGTGTATTCGCTGCGGAACAGGCCGCGTTGCTGCAACACCGGCACCACCCATTCGGTGAAATACTGCAAACCGTCCGGCAGCACCGAGTTGATGATGAAACCATCGCTGGCGCCGGTCTCGAACCAGGTCTGGATCGCATCGGCGACTTGCTCCGGGGTGCCGACAAAATCACGTTTTGGCCGCGAAAAGTGCAGGGCGACTTCACGTAGGGTCAGGCCTTCGTCCTTGGCCAGTTGTTTGATGCGGTCGGAGCCGCCTTTCTGGCTGTTGGAACCGAGGTCGCCGAGCTCCGGGAACGGCGCGTCCAAGGGGTATTTGCTGAAGTCGTGATCGTTGAACGGGCGGCCGAGGGCGACGATTGCGTCTTCCACGGTGACCAGGTCGACGGCTTGCTGATAGCGGCTTTCCACTTCAGCCTCATCGCGGCCGACGATCGGGCGTATGCCCGGCAGGATCGACAGGCTTTGCGGGTCGCGGCCAAAGCCTTTGGCGCGACGCTTCAGGTCTTGGGAATAGGCCAGGCCCTCTTCGATGCTGTCCACGTGCACAAAGATCGCATCGGCGTTCTGCGCGGCAAAGTTGCGCCCATCCTCCGAGGTGCCGGCCTGGAAAATCACCGGTTGGCCCTGGCGCGAGCGCGCGATGTTCAGCGGGCCTTTCACCGAGAAGAAATCGCCCTTGTGGTTGAGTGCATGCAGCTTGCTCGGGGCAAAAAACTCGCCGGTCTGTTTGTTGTAGGTAAAGGCATCGTCTTCCCACGAATCCCACAAGCCCTGGACCGTGTTCACGTGTTCCTTGGCGATGCGGTAACGCACGGCATGGGGTGGATGCTCGGCCTTGCTGAAGTTGTCAGCGGTGCCGCTCAGCCACGAGGTGACCACGTTCCAACCGGCGCGGCCGCCGCTGATATGGTCCAGGGACGAGAACTGACGCGCCACCTGGTAGGGCTCGGTGTAGCTGACGGTCACGGTGGCGACCAAGCCAATATTCGTGGTGATCGCCGCGAGTGCCGACAGGATGGTCAGCGGCTCGAAACGGTTGAGGTAGTGCGGGCTGGACTTGGCGTGGATGTGCAGGCTGTCGGCGATGAAGACGAAGTCGAACTTGGCGGCTTCGGCCAATTCAGTCTGCTGCTTGTAGAAACCGAAGCTGGTGCTGGCATTCGGTTGGGCGTTCGGGTGGCGCCATTCGCCCCAGCCGTGTCCCACGCCGTGGACCATGGCGCCCAGTTTCAAATGACGTGGTTTTGCTTGATGTGGCTTGCTCATGTTCTGCTCCTGTTAGCGCGATGCTTGGGAAAGGGGGGCACGCTTGGCGTTGAAGCTCTTATCGAAGCCCTGTGACACGTCGATGTGCTGGGTCAGCAGGCCTTCTTTTTGATAGGTATCGGCGGTCGCTTGCAGGCCGCTGATGACGGAGTCGTCGATGGCGACCGGGGTCAGGTGGGTGTCCTTGGCCACCTCGACGTGCACGGCCAACGGCAGGCCGGTGATCTTGGCCTGGGCGGCGGCGTACTCATCAGGGTGGGTGTTGGCCCAGGCGTAAGCGCGGTCGACGCGTGCGACAAAGTCATCCAGTTGCGGGCGCTTGTCGGCGATGGCTTTTTGGGTGGCCGCGAGGTACAGGTGGTTGCTCAGCAGCTTGTTACCACTGATCAACACGCGAGCCTGGCTTTGCGAAGTGACCACGGTGGTGTACGGGTCCCAGGTGGCCCAGGCATCGACAGTGCCGTTATCCAGCACCAGGCGTGATTCGCTGGGCAGCAGGAAAATGAACTGCACATCCTTGGTGGTCAGGCCGGCGGTGGCCAGGGCCTTGATCGCCAGGTAATGGCCGATGGAACCGCGCCCGGTGACGATCTTCTTGCCCTTGAGGTCGGCGACGGTCTTGATCGGCGAGTCCTTGGGCACCAGCAAGGCAGTGGTGTTGCGCCCTTCGGCGTGGATGATGCTGACCACCTTGAGCGACGCGCCGGCACCCAGGGCGAACACATAAGGCGCATCGCCGAGGGCGCCGATATCCACGGCGCCGGCATTCAAGGCTTCGCCCAGGGGCGAGGCGGACGGGAATTCCGACCACTGGATCTCGTAGGGCACGTTTTTGGTTTCGCCGGAGACTTCCAGCAATGCCTTGATCGTGGATTTCTGGTTGGCCACGCGCAGGGATTGCAGGTCGGCGGCGTGTGCGCTGCCGATCAGGCCGAAGGCGAGGGCGGTACCCAGGAGCAGGCGTTTGAAAGGGGTGGTAAGGACCATGGGATGCAGGCTCCAGGCAGATCAAGAAAGGGTTTGATTACCTCCGCCTGGAGAAGGGGTCGGTGCATGGGTTAACGTTATGCCCATAAAAACGCGCTGTGAAGTTCTTTTTGGTTATAAGTTAATTATTAAAATATTTGATTATGTGTGAGTTGATTATTCGATAATTGCATTTGTTGGCGCATTGCGCGCCAAGGCGAATATCCCGTCAGGGGGAATTTTTGTGGTGAGCAGGCTTGCCCTGCGCTGGGGTGCGTAGCAGCCCTGTCAATGTCGCCGGGTTTTTTCGGGTAGAACTTCGGTGGCTGGTTTTGGGGCTGCTTCGCAGCCCAGCGCAGGGCAAGCCTGCTCACTACAGGGGCGCCTTGCCATTGGGGTAACAGGAACAACCTGGCCTGCGCCAGACAGGAGCAAATGCACATCAGGGGAGGGCTTTTTGTGGTGAGCAGGCTTGCCCTGCGCTGGGGGGCGGAGCGGCCCTGTCAATGTCGCCGGGTTTTTTCGGGTAGAACTTCGGTGGCTGGTTTTGGGGCTGCTTCGCAGCCCAGCGCAGGGCAAGCCTGCTCACTACAGGGGCGCCTTGCCATTGGGGTAACAGGAACAACCTGGCCTGCGCCAGACAGGAGCAAATGCGCATCAGGGGAGGGCTTTTGTGGTGAGCAGGCTTGCCCTGCGCTGGGCTGCGTAGCAGCCCTATCAATGCCACCGTGTTTTTTCGGGTAGAACGCCGGTGGCTGGTTTTGGGGGGCAGGCGTGTCAGGTGGATCAGATCACGTAGAAGCCATGGGTGCCGTCGCGAGCCAACTGGTCGACCAGGCCGTACTCCCAATCCAGGTACGCTTGCATGGCTTCCTTGGGGTTGTCGGTGCCTTCGTATGGGCGGCGGTAGCGGTCGATGCGCGGTGAAGCCAGGTGGGTTTCACCTTCTTCCAGCGGCAGTTGCGCGTTGATCCAGCCGGCGGTGCCGTCTTGCAGCAGGAACACTTGCTTGCCGGTGATGGCTTCGACTTCGGCCACCGCCAGGCGCGCCAATTGGCTGCTGCCGCAGGTCAGCACGTAGCGTGGTGCGGCGGGCACCTTGGCCAGGGCCTGGGACAGTTGGGCGCGCAGCACCCACCAGGCACCAGGGATATGGCGTTTCACGTAGTTGGCGCTGGCGGTGAAATCCAGCACCACGGTGTCGCCATGCTTCAGCCACTCGGCCAGGGTGTGCGGGCTGATCAGCTCGGCCTGAGGCGGGGCCGGTACCGGCGCGACCCAGGCGCCTTTTTCGCTGAAGTGCGCCGCGTGCAGGTCATCCAGCACATGCACTTCCCAGCCCAATTGCGCGAGCCAGGATGCGGACATATTGGCCCGCACGCCGTCGTCATCCGCCAGCACCAGCCGGGCGCCACGCACGCTGGCGACGTGGTCGGTTTCCTGCACCAGTTGCCCGCCCGGCGTGGAGCGCGCGCCCGGCAGGTGACCGGCTTCGAATTCTTCCGGAGTACGTACATCGAACAGGTAGGTGGTGCGGGTTTTTTCCTGCTGCCAGGCGTGCAGGTCGGCGAGGGTGGCACGACCCACGCGGGCCTTGTCGGCCACTCGGCGTGCATCCGCAGCGGCAGCCTGGCGATGTGCTTCCGACGTCGGTGCAAAACGTCGCGATTGACCATGGGCAAGTTTCTGCCCGGCCAATGTCCAGCCGATGGTGCCGTTACGCAGGGCCGACACCGGGTTGACCACGCCGGCATTGATCAGCGATTGGGTGCCGATAATGCTGCGTGTACGCCCGGCGCAGTTGACGATGATACGGGTGGCCGAGTCCGGCGCCAGTTCACGGGCACGCAACACCAGTTCGGCGCCCGGCACGCTGATGCCGGTGGGAATGCTCATGGTCTGGTATTCGTCGAAACGCCGTGCATCGAGCACCACCACATCGGCCTGGCTGTCGAGCAGCGCCTGCACTTCTTCGGCGGCCAGTGACGGCGTGTGGCGCTCGCTCTCGACTAATTCGCCAAACGCCTTGCTCGGCACGTTCACGTCGATAAACAGCTCGCCACCGGCCTTGCGCCAACCGTCCAATCCACCTTCCAACACACTTACCTGGGTGTAGCCCAGCGCGACCAGGCGCTCGGCGGCGCGGGCGGCCAAGCCTTCGCCGTTGTCGTAGACGGTGACCTGGGTATCGCGCCGTGGAATGCGCGAATACACCTCCAGCTCCAGCTTGGACAGCGGGATATTGGCGGCGAACAACGGGTGGGATTCGGCAAACGGTGCTTCTTCGCGCACGTCGACCAGGGCGACTTCTTCATGGTCCAACAGGGCCTGGCGAATCCGGGCAAAGCTGCGAGTCGATACGGTGGTCATAGGGCAGGGCTCTTTTCTTTGGACAAATCCCAGATGTTCGGGAGGAAGGCGTTGGAGTAGCCGGAAATAAACAGTTTCTCGCTGCCGTCAGGTTGGTACACCGCGCGGCGCACCGCACCGATATTGGCGCCGTACACATGGATGCTGATGGACACCTGGTCGCTGTGAGCATTGCTCACCTGGTGGATGTCACCGACTTTGGGCGACACCGCTTCAACCTGCCCCGGCACCAGCTGGATCGGCTTGCCTTCGGCTACCAGGCGGCCATCCGGGGCACGTTCAAAACCTTGGGAAAACTCTGCCCCGCGCAACATGCCGATCAGCCCCCACACCCGGTGGTCATGAATCGGCGTGCTTTGCCCCGGCCCCCATACAAAGCTGACGATGCTGAAACGCTGGCGCGAATCGGCATGCAGCAAGAACTGCTGGTAGCGCTCGGGGTCGGGTTGGGCGTATTCATCGGGCAGCCAGTCATCATGGCTGACCAGTTGCGCCAGTAGCTTGCCGCCACGGTGCAGCAGGTCGCCTTCGCGTGGATTGCCGTCGATCAATTCCGCCAGGGCGCCTATGAAGGCTCTGAGTCTCTCGGGGTGTCGGGCCTGGGTCATGACAATTCCATCGTGTGGTCGGTGGTGATGGGTTTATCTAAGCATAATGTTAATAGTTAATATGCTATTTTTTAATGATTAGCTTATAGCTGAAGGTAATTTATAACGGGTCTGAATAGTGTTAGACGTTATCGATCACAGGGTGGGCTATCCAGGCAGCCTTCCTGCAACTATGCTTCGCACACATCTTAATGACTGTTCTCTATGTGCGGCCCAAATGAAAATTGACGATATCGATGCCTTTGTCGAAGTGATTCGTTGCCAGTCCATCAGCCATGCCGCCGAGTCGTTGCAATTGACCCAGCCGGCCATCACCCGCCGTGTGCAGAACTTCGAGCAGGCGCTGGGCGTGGAGCTGTTCGACCGCAATACCAAACCCCTCAAGCCTACGCTGATCGGCACTCGCGTCTACGAGCAGTGCCGGCTGATCCTGCGCGAGATGGATGCCCTGCGCGAGCTGGTGGCCACCGACGCACCGCCTACCGGCGTGTTACGCCTGGGCGTGCCGCAGACCATCGGCGATGTGGTGCTGTTGGACGCGCTCAAGCACCTGCGTACCGAATACCCTGAACTGCGTGCCCAAGTCGCCACCGGCTGGGGCAGCCAACTGGTGGGCAAGATCGAGCGCGGCGAGTTGGATGCGGCGGCGGCGTTGTTCCCGGCGGGCAAGATCTTCCCGGATAACATCATCGGCGAGTCCATCGGCAAGATGGAACTGGTGGTGGTGTGCGCCAAATCCCAGCTGCCGAAAAAGCCGTGCAAGCTGGCGGACGTCTACCAGAACGGTTGGATCCTCAACCCGGACGGCTGCGGTTTCCGTGCCGGTTTACAGCGGACCTTGTCCGATCAAGGCCTGGCCTTGCGGGTCAACCTGGAAACCTTTGGCACCGAGCTGCAACTGGGTTTGGTGGCGGACGGCCTGGGCTTGGGCCTGGTGCCTCGGCCACTGCTGGAGCGCAGCGCGCATCGCGAGCAATTGGCGGTGATGCCGCTCAAGGACTTCAAGCCGGTCATGGATCTGTGGCTGATCTACCCGCACTTCCTCGGCAACCTGCAGGGCCCGGTGGATGCGTTTGGCAAGTGGGTGGCGGCCTCGTTGCACAAGATCAAGGACGCTGCCTGATATGAAAAAAAATAATAATTAGCTTAGATTAAAATGTGCTTTTATTATTTTTTTGCATCCCCTAGGCTTGCCTGGAAGTCCTTAAGGCCATCCAGGAAGTTTTGCCATGAGCAGCGTCACCTCGATTTCCAGCGTTTCCAGCAATGTTCGCCAACGCGTCACTCCAGAAGAATGGGAAGTGCGCGTCAAACTGGCCGCCGCTTATCGCCTCGCGGCCTTGTACAAGTGGACCGACCACATCTATACCCACTTCTCCGCCCGCGTGCCGGGCCCCGAGGAGCATTTCCTGATCAACGCCTTCGGCCTGTTGTTCGACGAAATCAGCGCCTCCAACCTGGTCAAGGTCGACCTCGACGGCACGATCGTCGATGACCCTACCGGCCTGGGCATCAACTACGCCGGTTATGTGATTCACAGCGCTATCCACGGCGCACGCCACGACCTGCAAGCGGTGCTGCACACCCACACCCGCGACGGTATCGCGGTGTCGGCGCAAAAAGACGGGTTGTTGCCGATCTCCCAGCATTCCATCGGTTTTTCCGGGCGGGTGGCGTACCACGGGTATGAAGGCATTGCCCTCGACCTGGACGAACGCGAGCGGTTGGTGGCGGACCTGGGCGACAAGAGTGTGATGATCCTGCGTAACCACGGCTTGTTGACTGCCGGTGTCAGCGTAGAACACGCGTTCCAGCAACTGCAGCAGTTGGAGCGCGCGTGCACTATCCAGGTCGCGGCGCAGGCGGCGGGGAATGCGGAGTTGATCTTCCCGCCGAAGGACGTGGTGGAGAAAGTCGAGCAGCAGGCCAAGGCACATTCGACGGGTGAAGGCCCAGGGGTGGCGCGGCATTGGAATGCGTTGATTCGGCAGTTGGAGCGTAGCGATACCGACTATAAAAACTGATCTTAATGTGGGAGGCGGCAAGCCCTAATGTCAGTCAGTTAAGACGTAGAAAGGGTAAAAAATAACCTGTGGCGAGGGAGCTTGCTCCCGTTGGGCCGCGAAGCGGCCCCAGCACTTTGTTTAAAAAGGCTGGGACTGCTGCGCAGTCCAACGGGAGCAAGCTCCCTCGCCACAGGTACAGTGT
>NZ_JBYVMD010000047.1:0-43590 GCF_058145955.1 Pseudomonas sp. A39 | reverse complement strand
TTGTTTACCAAGGAGTTTTCCGTTTCGACTGCGCCGGAAGTGGGGCGAATTATAGACTTCCAGAATCTGCCGTCAACACCTTTTTTCACATTTCTGTCATATCGGTCAAAAAGCGCTCAAAAACGCAAAAGCCGGCCCCAAGGGGCCGGCTTTCTAGCCCCCCTTACAGGCTAGGGAAGGCAAACTGCGACGCTTCATGGCTGGCCCGTTGCGGCCAACGCTGGGTAATCGCCTTGCGACGGGTATAGAAACGCACCCCATCCGGCCCATAGGCATGCAGGTCGCCAAACAGCGAACGCTTCCAGCCACCAAAGCTGTGATACGCCACCGGCACCGGCAGTGGAACGTTAACGCCCACCATGCCCACTTCAATCTCATCGCAGAATAGACGCGCCGCTTCACCATCACGGGTGAAGATACACGTACCGTTACCGTATTCATGGTCGTTGATCAGTTGCATCGCCGCTTCCAGGCTAGCCACCCGCACCACGCACAGCACCGGCCCAAAGATCTCTTCTTTGTAGATACGCATTTCAGGCGTCACATGATCAAACAGACTGCCCCCCAGGAAGAACCCCTCTTCATGGCCCGCAACACTCAGCCCACGGCCATCCACCACCAACTTGGCGCCGGAAGAAACACCGTCTTCTATATAGCCACTGACTTTGTCACGCGCCTGACCGGTCACCAGCGGCCCCATATCCAGGCCACAAGAGGTGCCCGCACCAATCTTCAACGCCTTGACCTGCGGCACCAGCTTGGCGATTAACGCATCCGCCACCTGGTCACCCACGCACACAGCCACCGAGATCGCCATGCAACGCTCGCCGCAGGACCCGTACGCCGCGCCCATCAAAGCACTGACGGCGTTATCCAGATCCGCATCCGGCATCAGTACCGCGTGGTTCTTCGCGCCACCCAGTGCCTGTACGCGCTTACCGCGTTTGGTCGCTTCGGAATAGATGTACTCGGCAATCGGCGTCGAGCCCACGAAGCTCAGCGCTTTCACTTCCGGCGCTTCGATCAGCGCATCCACAGCGCCCTTGTCACCGTGCACCACGCTCAGCACGCCTTTAGGCAGACCCGCCTCCTGCAGCAGCTGTGCGATCAAGAGCGTCGAACTCGGATCACGCTCCGAGGGTTTCAGGATGAAACAGTTACCGCAGACAATGGCCAGCGGGTACATCCACAACGGCACCATCGCCGGGAAGTTGAACGGCGTGATACCAGCCACTACCCCCAGCGGCTGGAAATCCGACCACGCATCAATGTTCGGCCCTACGTTACGGCTGTACTCGCCCTTCAGAATCTCCGGCGCCGAGCACGCGTACTCAACGTTTTCGATCCCACGCTTCAGCTCACCGGCGGCGTCTTCCAGCGTCTTACCATGCTCTTCGCTGATCAACTGCGAGATACGCGCTTCGTTCTGCTCCAGCAATTGCTTGAAACGGAACATCACCTGAGCACGTTTGGCGGGCGGGGTATTACGCCAAGCCGGGAACGCCGCCTTGGCCGAGTCGATCGCCTGTTGAATGGTTTCACGGCTGGCCAACGGCACCTGGTGGATCACCTGCCCGGTGGACGGGTTATACACGTCGGCACTGCGACCGCTGTCGTTGACCAACTCGCCGTTGATCAAATGCTGGATAAGGCTCATGCAGGGCTCCTGAAAAGTTGTTCTATATAGAAGGAGAAATCAGTCGATCTTGTTCAGCACTTCGCCGACCGCATCGAACAGGCGATCCAGGTCCTGCGGCTTGCTGTTGAAGGTTGGCCCGAACTGCAGGGTGTCGCCACCAAAACGCACGTAGAAACCGGCTTTCCACAAGGCCATGCCGGCCTCAAAGGGGCGCACGATCGCATCACCGTCACGCGGGGCAATCTGGATAGCGCCCGCAAGCCCGTAGTTGCGGATGTCGATGACGTTCTTGCTGCCCTTCAGGCCATGCAGCGCATTCTCAAAGTGCGGGGCGACTTCGGCGACGCTCTGCACCAGGTTTTCCTTCTGCAACAGCTCCAATGCAGCCAGGCCGGCGGCGCAGGCTACCGGGTGCGCCGAATAGGTGTAGCCGTGCGGGAATTCAACTGCGTACTCCGGCGTCGCCTGGTTCATGAACGTCTGATAGATCTCGCTGCTGGCGATCACCGCGCCCATCGGGATGGCGCCGTTGGTGACTTGCTTGGCGATGCACATCAGGTCCGGGGTCACGCCGAAGCTGTCGGCACCGAACATCGAGCCGGTACGGCCGAAACCGGTGATCACTTCATCGAACGCCAGCAGGATGTTGTGTTGATCGCAGATCTCACGCAGGCGCTTGAGGTAACCCTGAGGCGGCACCAGCACGCCAGCGGAACCCGCCATCGGCTCGACAAACACCGCAGCGATGTTCGAGGCATCGTGCAATTCAATCAGCTTGAGCAGCTCATCGGCCAACGCGATACCGCCCTGCTCCGGCATGCCGCGGGAGAAGGCATTGCTTGCCAGCAACGTGTGCGGCAGATGGTCAACGTCCATCAAGCCCTGGCCAAATAACTTACGGTTACCGTTGACGCCGCCCAGGCTGGTACCGGCGATGTTCACACCGTGATAACCACGGGCGCGGCCGATCATCTTGGTCTTGGTGGCCTGACCTTTGAGGCGCCAGTACGCACGCACCATTTTCACCGCGGTATCGGCGCACTCGGAGCCGGAATCGGTGAAGAACACATGATTCAGGTTGCCAGGGGTCAGGTCGGTGATCTTTTCCGCCAATTGGAAGGACAACGGATGACCGTACTGGAAGCCCGGCGAGTAGTCCAAAGTCCCCAGTTGCTTGGCGACCGCTTCCTGGATCTCCTTACGCGTGTGCCCGGCGCCGCAGGTCCACAGGCCCGACAACGAGTCATACACCTTGCGCCCCTTGTCATCAATCAACCAACTACCTTCAGCCGCCACGATCAGGCGCGGGTCTCGCTGAAAGTTACGGTTGGCCGTGTACGGCATCCAGTGAGCGTCCAGCTTCAATTGGCTGGCCAGGGACGATGGGGCGTTTTCGGGCATGTTCATCAGCAAAACCTCGCAAGGCAAAAGGCAGCGTCGGGATTGAAAGAGCGTTGTTGCAGCTAAATTGCCACGGCGATAAAGTCGGTGAAATCCAACTCTTCTAACCTTCAGTCAGGCCTTCACTAAACTATGAGCAGCCGTCGACCCGATCCCCTGGCGCAAGTCAGCGACTTTGATATCCGCCTGCTGCGCATCTTCCGCAGCGTGGTGGAGTGCGGGGGCTTTTCGGCGGCGGAAACCGTGCTGGGCATCGGGCGTTCGGCGATCAGCCAGCAAATGAGCGATCTTGAGCAACGGCTCGGATTAAGACTGTGCCAACGCGGCCGCGCCGGGTTTTCCCTGACCGAAGAGGGTCGCGAGGTCTACCAATCGGCCCTGCAACTATTAAGTGCCTTGGAAAGCTTTCGCACCGAGGTCAACGGCCTGCACCAGCATCTGCGCGGGGAACTGATCATCGGCCTCACCGACAACCTCGTCACTCTGCCCCATATGCGCATCACCCACGCGCTCGCGCAATTGAAGGAGCGCGGCCCGGACGTGCAGATCCAGATCCGTATGATCGCCCCCAACGAAGTTGAACAAGGCGTACTCGACGGCCGCCTGCATGTCGGCGTGGTGCCCCAGGCCAGCGCCCTGTCGGGGTTGGAATACCAGCCGCTGTACAGCGAGCGTTCACTGCTCTACTGCGCGGTGGGCCATCCGTTGTTCTATGCCGAAAACAAGCAGCTGGACGATGCACGCATCGATGCCCAGGACGCCATCGCCCCGACCTTCCGCCTGCCCGCCGAGATCCAGGCCCATTACCAAGTCCTCAACTGCACCGCCAGCGCCTCCGACCGCGAAGGCATGGCCTTCCTGATCCTCACCGGTCGCTACATCGGCTACTTGCCCGATCACTACGCCAGCCTGTGGGTACAACAAGGCCGACTGCGTGCGCTGAAACCGGCTACACGTTTTTACGATTTGAGCCTCGCATCGGTCACGCGCAAGGGCCGTCGCCCCCATTTGGTGCTGGAAAGCTTCCTCGAAAGCCTGGCAGCAACGCGCTAACCCAGGTCTTTTGTGAAAAGCTGAGCAACTGGACAGCTTTTTGCAAGCGCACAAGGACCTAGAACCGTCCGACTCGAGTTTGCCCCCCATGCCACCAGAAACCTCCAGCCCCAGCGACCTTATCTACGGCCTCAACGACCGGCCGAAACCTGCCCCGGCCTTCCTCGCTGCACTGCAACACGTGCTGGCCGCCTTTGTTGGCATCATCACCCCGCCGCTGATCATCGGTTCTACCTTGGGACTCACCGCGCATTTACCGTACCTGATCAGCATGGCGTTGATGGTTTCCGGTGTGGGCACCTTCATCCAGGCGCGTAGGCCATTTGGTATCGGCGCCGGGATGATCTGCCTGCAAGGCACCAGCTTCGCGTTCCTCGGCGCGGTGCTGTCGGCGGGCTTCCTGGTGAAGCAACGCGGCGGCAGTCCGGAAGACATCATGGCGATGATCTTTGGCGTGTGCTTTTTCGGCGCCGGGGTGCAGATCGTGCTGAGCCGATTCATCGGTCAACTGCGTCGGGTCATCACGCCGCTGGTGACCGGGATTGTCATCACCCTGATCGGCATCAGCTTGATCAAGGTCGGCATCACTGACCTTGGCGGCGGTTTCAACGCCCCCGACTTCGGCGCACCCACCAACCTGGCGCTGGGTCTGTTCGTGGTGTTGACGATCATACTGCTCAACCGCTCCAACACGCCGTGGGTACGCCTCTCGGCCATCATCATCGGCCTGGCCCTAGGCAGCCTGGCCGCCTGGTTCAGCGGCAAACTCGTGCCCCAAGCCCTGCCCGACCTGCCGCTGGTGAGCCTGCCGATTCCGTTTCGCTTCGGTTTCAACTTCGACTGGAGCGCTTTCCTGCCGATCGCGCTGATTTATCTGATCAGCAGCATAGAAACCGTCGGCGACCTCACCGCCAACTGCATGATCGCCCGCCAGCCCATCAGCGGCCCTTCCTATATAAGCCGGCTCAAGGGCGGCGTACTCGGCGATGGCGTGAGCTGCATGATCGCCGCCACCTTCAGCGCCTTCCCCAACACCACCTTCGCGCAAAACAACGGCGTGATCCAACTCACCGGCGTGGCCAGCCGTTACGTCGGCTTATATATCGGCGTGGTGTTGTTTGGCCTGGGCCTGTTTCCGTTGATCGGCGCAGTGCTGCAGCAAATCCCCAAACCGGTACTGGGCGGCGCAACCCTGGTGATGTTCGGCAGTGTGGCCGCCGCCGGCGTGCGCATCCTCGCCCAGGCACCGCTGGACCGGCGCAGCATGCTGATCATCGCCACGTCGTTTGGTGTCGGCCTGGGCATCGCCGCCCAACCGAACCTGCTGCACTTGATGCCCATGCTGGTGCAGAACCTGTTCGATTCGGCCATCACCAGCGGCGGGCTCACAGCCATCGTGTTGTGCCTGTTATTGCCGGAAGCCAAAGCCGCCCGTGCTGACGCAAACCACACAACGGAAAGCGACACACTGGAACCGCTTTGACGGTTTTATTGCATCAGGACTTGTCTGAGGCTTGAGGGTGGGTTATCTGTGCACACGTCGTCTCTATCGATCAGCACGGAAACCTCCATGAGCCTCGAAGTTCCTGCCCACAGCAACCAAGCCGGTAAACCCGCCAGCCGCATTCGGCAAAAGAACGAACAAGCGATTCTCCAGGCTGCTGAAGACGAGTTCGCGCGCCATGGCTACAAAGGCACCAGCATGAACACCATCGCGGCCAGTGCCGGACTGCCGAAGGCCAATCTGCACTACTACTTCACCAACAAGCTGGGCCTGTATATCGCAGTGCTCAGCAATATCCTCGAACTGTGGGACAGCACCTTCAACGCGCTGACCGCCGAGGATGATCCGGCCGTGGCCCTCACCCGCTACATCCGCACCAAGATGGAGTTCTCACGGCGCCAACCCCAGGCTTCACGGATCTTCGCCATGGAGATCATCAGCGGCGGTGAATGCCTCACCGAATATTTCAGCCAGGATTACCGCGCTTGGTTCAGCGGCCGCGCGGCCGTGTTCCAAGCCTGGATCGACGCCGGCAAGATGGACCCGATAGACCCCGTGCACCTGATTTTCCTGCTGTGGGGCAGCACCCAGCACTACGCCGACTTCGCCACCCAGATCTGCCGCGTCACCGGTCGCACCAAGCTGACCAAGCAGGACATGGAAGACGCCGGCACCAACCTGATCCACATCATTCTCAAGGGCTGTGGCATCAAGCCCGCCTATTAAACGAAGCGACTTATGCCTTTCACGCTCACCGGCCTTTGCGAGTTTCGCGAAGAAATACGCAAAAGCCGCTTTATCACCCTCGCCGCCCCGATCACCAGCCCGCAAGACGCCCAGGCGTTTTTCGAGCAGTACAGCGACCTGAACGCCACGCACAATTGCTGGGCCTGGAAACTTGCCGACCAATACCGCAGCAATGACGACGGCGAACCCGGCGGCACCGCCGGGCGGCCGATCCTGGCGGCCATCGAGGCACAGGGTTTTGATCAGGTCGCGGTGCTGGTGATTCGCTGGTACGGCGGCATCCAGCTGGGAACCGGCGGTCTCGCCCGTGCGTATGGCGGCGGCGCGAATAAATGCCTGCAAAATGCCGAACGCATTGAACTGATCAGCCGCGTCCCGCTGAGTTGCGCCTGTGGGTTCGCCGAGCTGAACCTGGTGAAATTGCGCGTTGCTGAACTGGGCGGGCTGGTGATTGAAGAAACCTTCACCGCCAACGGCGTCGAGTTGCAGCTCGCCTTGGGCGAAGCCCATATCGACACCCTGCAAACTCAACTCGCCGACCTCAGCCGTGGGCGTATCCTGCTACAACGCTGAAACTGCTAACGTTGCACTCCCTGAACCGCGACTCCAAAGGAAGCTTTTCATGTCTACGCCAAAAACCGCATTGATCATCGGCGCCTCGCGCGGGCTGGGCCTTGGCCTGGTCAAGCAACTGCTTCAGGACGGTTGGGACGTGACCGCCACCGTGCGTGATCCGAGCAAGGCCGATGCCCTGAAAGCCGTTGGCCCGGTCCAGATCGAAAAACTCGACATGGACGACCAGCAAGCCGTGATCGCCCTGGCCCAACGCCTCAAGGAACGCACCTTCGACCTGCTGTTCGTCAACGCCGGCGTCAAAGGCCCTGCCAATCAGGAGCCGGGGCACGCCACCCTGGCCGAAGTCGGCCAATTGTTTTTTACCAACGCCGTGGCGCCGATCAACCTGGCCCAGCGCTTTGTCGGGCAGATCCGCAAGGACAGCGGCGTACTGGCTTTCATGAGTTCGGTATTGGGCAGCGTGACCATCCCCGACGGCTCCGACCTGGCGCTGTACAAAGCCAGCAAGGCCGCGCTCAACTCCATGACCAACAGCTTTATCACCCAGCTGGGTGATCACAAGTTGACCGTACTGTCGTTGCACCCGGGCTGGGTGAAGACCGATATGGGCGGCGAAAACGCGCACATCGACGTGGACACCAGCGTGCGTGGCCTGGTTGACCAAGTGAACGCCTACACTGGCAAAGGCGGTCATCACTTCATCGATTACAAAGGCGACACCATCGCGTGGTAACCACCGAGGATGAACAGGTGGAAGGGAGGGGGGCTTGCTCCCTCCCACACTGAACGCGCTGTATTCCTACAGGTAGACCAGATCTCGAACTACACGTAATCTACCCAACTCGCCCTCCCCGGCGACCCTGGATCAGCAGACAGGGCAACACTGAGCTGGCAAACCTGAACCCATCATTCAGAGGAGCCGGCCAATGCCTGCGACCCGTATCTGGTTAAAAAACCCCCTCGCCATTTTCACTGCCAACGGCCTCGACGCCCGTGGCGGCCTGGTGCTGCAAGACGGTGTGATCAGCGAAGTGCTGGCCCAAGGCCAAGCACCCACACAACCCTGCACCCAAGTGTTCGATGCGCGTGAGCATGTGGTCCTGCCAGGGCTGATCAACACCCACCATCACTTCTATCAAACCCTGACCCGCGCCTGGGCGCCGGTGGTCAATCAACCCTTGTTTCCCTGGTTGAAAACCCTGTACCCGGTATGGGCACGGCTGACCCCGGAAAAACTTGCCCTGGCGTCCAAGGTGGCACTCGCAGAATTGCTGCTCTCGGGCTGCACCACGGCGGCTGACCACCACTACCTGTTCCCCGACGGCCTGGAAAACGCCATCGACGTGCAAGTCGACAGCGTGCGCGAATTGGGCATGCGCGCCATGCTCACCCGCGGTTCCATGAGCCTGGGCGAAGCCGACGGTGGCCTACCGCCGCAACAGACCGTACAACAAGGCCAAGTCATCCTCGAAGACAGCCAGCGCCTGATCCGCGAATACCACCAACGCGGCGATGGCGCGCACATCCAGATTGCCCTGGCACCCTGCTCACCGTTTTCCGTCACCCCGGAAATCATGCAAGCCAGCGCCGAACTGGCAAACACCCTGGATGTGCGCCTGCACACTCACCTGGCGGAAACCCTCGACGAGGAAGACTTCTGCCTACAACGTTTCGGGCTGCGCACCGTGGACTACCTCGACAGCGTCGGCTGGCTCGGCCCGCGGACCTGGCTGGCCCATGGCATTCACTTCAACCCGGATGAAATTGCGCGCCTGGGCGCCGCCGGCACCGGTATCTGCCACTGCCCAAGCTCGAACATGCGCCTGGCGTCCGGCATCTGCCCGACCCTGGACCTGCTCGCTGCGGGCGCGCCCATCGGCCTGGGCGTGGACGGTTCCGCCTCCAACGACGCGTCGAACATGATCCTCGAAACCCGCCAGGCCTTGTATATCCAGCGTCTACGTTATGGCGCGGAAAAAATCACCCCGGAAGCTGTACTTGGCTGGGCGACCAAAGGCTCGGCGCAGTTACTCGGGCGTACGGATATCGGTGAATTGGCTGTCGGCAAACAGGCCGACCTGGCGCTGTTCAAGCTCGATGAGCTGCGCTTCTCCGGCAGCCACGATCCAATCTCGGCGCTGCTGTTGTGCGGCGCTGATCGGGCAGATCGGGTAATGATCGGCGGCACGTGGCGCGTAATCGATGGCCAAGTCGAAGGACTGGATCTGAAAGGCCTGATCGCCGATCACAGCCAGGCGGCGAAACAACTGATCGCCGGAACCTAAGCCAAACACAGGTCAAAATGTGGGAGGGGGCTTGCCCCCGATAGCGGTAGTTCAGCCGATACATGTACTGGCTGACACTCCGTCATCGGGAGCAAGCCCCCTCCCACCTTCGTTTTTGTGGTGGTTTGAAGAACCGGTTACAACCCCAGCAGCGACAACATGATAAAGGTCGCAAACAACACAAAATGCGTCATCCCCTCAATGGCATTGGTTTCGCCATCGTTGAGGTTGATCGCGCTGACAATCAGCGTGATAAACACCATCACCGTTTGTACCGGCGTCATCGCCATCTGGAACGGCTGGCCGGTGTAGAGCGCCATGGCCTCCATCACCGGCACCGTCAAGATCACCGTCGACAACGATGCACCCAACGCGATATTCACTACCGACTGCATGCGGTTCGCCAACGCAGCGCGCAACGCGGTCAAAATCTCCGGCGCCGCCGAAATAGCCGCGACCACGATCGCCGTGATCACCGGCGGCGCCCCCGTACCTTCCAGGCCCAGGTCGAGCGTCTTGGACATCACCTCGGCCAGCGCGCCAATCACGATCACCCCGAACACCAGGGTGCCTATGGAGAACGCCAGGTTGACCGACGGTGCGTCCTGCTCTTGCGGCTGCTTCTTACGGCGTTTTTCCGGATAGCTGTAGCTGAAAAAATAACTGTGCGGCCCCACCTGCATGCGCAGGAACAGGGTGTAAAGCACCACCATCGCGCCAATGGTGAAGGCCGAGTAAATTTTCCAGTCGGCTTCGGGGATAAATTCCGGCACCACCATCGACACGCCCATGGCGGTGAGGATCATCACGCTGTAGGTGCGCGCCGAATCGTCATTGTAGGATTGTTCGCCATGCTTGATGCCGCCCATCAGCGCGGCCAGGCCGAGAATCCCGTTGATGTCGAGCATCACCGCCGAGTAGATGGTGTCGCGCACCAGGGTGGGCGACGGTTCATTACTCATCATGATCGCCAGGATCACCACTTCCACCAGCACCGCAGCGAGCGTGAGGATCATGGTGCCGTAGGGGTCGCCGACCTTTTCCGCCAGTTGCTCGGCGTGATGAGCCACGCGCATCGATGCCACGACGATAAAGCCGATCAGCGCCACGCCGGCCAGCAGCGCCACCATTTGCCCGCTATGGAGCATCCAGTGCTCCAACGGGTAGGCGGCGATGGCGGCAATCAGCGCCAGCAGCATGAATTTTTCTTGCTTGAGGGATGTGAGCATTACGGGCCTTTTAGTACGGCAAATCAGTCATTGATGGGGTACAGACTGCGCCAAGCCGCTAACGTTTCGTTACACCTTAGTTCACACGGCCCTTGCGTAAATAAAAGCAAAACTCTCCTGCTGGTCAGGTTTTGCCGATTATTTCGGCCATGCCCTGTAGAATGCCGCCATTGCACCTGATGAGAATTTAGAAAATGTACGATTGGCTCAATGCCCTGCCCAAGGCTGAACTGCACCTGCACCTGGAAGGCTCGCTGGAGCCGGAGCTGCTGTTCGCCCTGGCCGAGCGCAACAAGATCGCGCTGCCGTGGAACGACGTCGAAACCCTGCGCAAGGCCTACGCCTTCAACAACCTGCAAGAGTTTCTCGACCTGTACTACAAGGGCGCCGATGTGCTGCGCACCTCCCAGGACTTCTACGACCTCACCTGGGCCTACCTGCTGCGTTGCAAAGAGCAGAACGTGATCCACACCGAACCGTTCTTCGACCCGCAAACCCACACCGACCGTGGTATTCCGTTCGAAGTGGTGCTGAACGGCATCGCCGCTGCGCTGAAAGATGGCGAGCAGCAGTTGGGTATCACCAGCGGTTTGATCCTCAGCTTCCTGCGCCACCTGAGCGAAGCCGAAGCCGAGAAAACCCTCGACCAGGCCTTGCCGTTCCGTGATGCGTTCGTGGCCGTGGGCCTGGACAGTTCGGAAATGGGTCACCCGCCGAGCAAGTTCCAGCGTGTGTTCGACCGTGCCCGCCACGAAGGCTTCCTCACCGTGGCCCACGCCGGCGAAGAGGGCCCGCCCGAATACATCTGGGAAGCCATCGACCTGCTGAAAATCCAGCGCATCGACCATGGCGTACGCGCCATCGAAGACGAGCGCCTGATGCAGCGCATCATCGACGAACAGATTCCGCTGACCGTGTGCCCACTGTCCAATACCAAACTGTGCGTGTTCGACGACATGGCCCAACACAACATCCTCGACATGCTCGAGCGCGGCGTGAAGGTCACGGTGAACTCGGATGACCCGGCCTACTTCGGCGGTTATGTCACCGAGAACTTCCACGCGCTGTACACCTCGCTGGGCATGACCCAGGACCAAGCCAAACGCCTGGCGCAGAACAGCCTGGATGCGCGTCTGGTCAAGCCATAAGCCTCACTCACTGAGTGAATGCAGGCTAACTGTGGGAGCGAGCACGTCGCACCGCCGCTCCCACAACGGCTAAGCATTGCCCTCTGCCGCCACCGCGCAGGATCACGCAGGCAGGGCCAATCGGGTGATTTCCAACTGCTCGAGATCATTGACCTGCAACGCCTGTGACTCGTTGATCACGCTGATCCAATTCGACTGTAAAAACAGTTGCAACAACCCCGCCCCCAAAGCACCGCCCAAGTGCGGCTGCTGCTGGCTCCAATCGAAACAGTTACACACCAGCGGCGACGCCAGCGCCTGGGTGAAAATACCCAGGCCTGCCAAATGCTGCGCGCCCTTTACCGTGACATCGGTACGTTGCTCGTAGCGCTCGATCCACCCCGCCTCCAGCATATGTTGATACAGCTGCGCTCCCAGCTCGCCGCCTAGGTGCCCATGGCACAGCCGGGCATGGCGCAACGACGGCGGGGCCGCCAGCGGTTGCGGTAACGTGTCCGGCGCACTGCGTACGGCGCAGGCCATGGTGGTCCTGGCCATGGCATTGATGGCGGCGCTGACATCAGGCGCGGCCACGCGAAACAAGCGCTTGCCACGCCGGGCCTCCACCCGCAACAAACCACCCGCGGTCAGTCGCGCCAGATGCGCATTGGCGGAGGTCGCCGACAACCCGGTGAGCGTCGCCAACTCTACCGGCGACTTGGCCGAGCCATCCATCAAGGCCCACAGCATGGCGGTGCGTTTGGGCTCGGCGAGCAAGCTGGCGATCTGACTGATACAAGGCGCTGCTTCCATCTTTCACTCCCTGTCGATTTATTGTTCTGATGAGGTTGGCGCCAAAGTATAGGGGCGCCCACCCGCAGTTCCACCGCGTCTGACAGCGTGGATAGGGACAGGATCTGAGTGAAATTTCCTACTGTGATGGAAGCCGTTACCTCGCGTGCCATCGCTCCGACAACTGGGCGGTCAACGTCGCACAACGGGACACGAGCATTTCCCGCAACAGGTTGATGGGCTTGCTCAGTTGCGCACGGTGAGCGCACAGCAGGTTGAGCGGCGTGCGCTCGCCACGCAGTTCAGGCAGGATCACGCGCAATCGCCCAGCCAGCACGTCGGTGCTGACATCGAGCCAGGACTTGTAGGCAATGCCCACACCCGCCACCGCCCAACGGCGGACGACGTCGGCATCGTCACTGAAACGGTCTCCGCTGACCGTCAGGCTGACTTCACGTTTGCCATCGTGAAAGCTCCAGTGATCGTGGACCCGGCTGCCGAGCATATACAGCAGGCAATTGTGTTGGGCCAATTGCTCCAGATGCCGAGGTTCACCCTGCCGAGCGAGGTAACTGGGGGAGGCACACAGCACGCGAACGTTATTCGGTGCGACAGGCAGCGCGACAAGGCTGGAATCCTCGGGCTCACCGTAACGCAGGGCGATATCCACCGGTTGACGGAACAGATCGGCAATACGATCGCCCAACAGCAGGCGCACGGTGAGCTGCGGGTACTCACGCTGGAACTCGTCCAGCCACGGCAGCAGTTGGTTACGCCCGAAATCCGAAGGGGCCGAGAGTTGCAGCACCCCGCTGACATGGTCCTGGCCGCTGGCCAACAAGCGTCGTCCTTCATCCAGCGAGCTCAACGCCGCGCGGGCGTATTCCAGGAAACCCTCGCCTTCGGCGGTCAGGCGCAGGCTGCGCGTGGAGCGTGCCAGCAAACGCGCGCCCAGTTGCTGCTCGATACGCTTGAGCGCCGCGCTGGCCACCGCAGGCGACAGGTCCATCACCCGTGCCGCAGCGGACAGGCTGCCCAAGTCCGCCGCCCGCACGAACAACTGCAAATCATCAAAACGCAGCATGCATCCCGCCCATTATCAAAATTTTATTGAAACAGACTGCTGTTTTAGCCGCTTTTATCGCGGCGGGAAATAGCCAATCATCTGTGCATCCCGCTTATCACGTGTCTGGAGTTGAATATGTCCACAGCCTTTAACGTCATCGCCACGCTGATCGCCAAGCCCGGCCAACAGGCCACCTTGGAAACCTTGCTGCGTGGCCTGCTGGAACCCACGCGCCTGGAAGCCGGTTGCGAGCAGTACGACCTGCACCAGGACCTGCAACACCCCGAAACCTTCTACATGCTCGAACGCTGGAGCGATGACGCCGCGCTGGCCGACCATGACCAGAGCGCGCACATCCTGAGCTTTCGCGCCAAGGCGGCTGATGTGCTCGAACACTTCGAACTCAAGCGCCTGAAATTCCTCGCCTGATCACCGCCCTTTTCCGGAGCCATCATGAAAGCTATTGCCTACTACGCCTCACTGCCGATCAACGATCCAAACGCCCTGCAAGACATCGAGTTGCCGGCCCCCGTCGCCGGCCCGCGCGACCTGCTGGTGGAAGTCAAAGCCATCTCGGTCAACCCGGTGGACACCAAGGTGCGCCAGAACGTCGCCCCGGAAAACGGCGCCGCCAAAGTGCTGGGCTGGGACGTGGCCGGCGTGGTCAAGGCCGTCGGCAGCGAAGTGACGTTGTTCAAGGCCGGTGACAAGGTGTTCTACGCCGGTTCCTTGGTGCGCCCGGGCGGCAACAGCGAACTGCACGCCGTGGATGAGCGCATCGTCGGCCACATGCCGAAAAGCCTTGGTTTCAGCGACGCCGCTGCGCTGCCGCTGACCGCCATTACCGCCTGGGAATTGTTGTTCGAACGCCTGCAAGTGCGTGAAGGCAAAAAGGATGAAGGCCAGAGCCTGCTGATCGTCGGCGCTGCCGGTGGCGTGGGGTCGATCCTGACGCAATTGGCCAGCCAGCTCACCGCCTTGACCGTGATCGGCACGGCGTCGCGCCCGGAAACCCAGGAATGGGCCAAGTCACTCGGTGCGGACCTGGTGATCGACCACAGCCAACCGCTGAGCGAAGCGCTGAAAACCGCCGGACACCCGCAAGTGACCCACGTCGCCAGCCTGACCCAGACGGATCATCACCTGGACCAACTGGTGGAAGCCCTGCAACCCCAGGGCAAGCTGGCACTGATCGACGATCCCAAGGCACTGGACGTCAGCAAGCTCAAGCGCAAGAGCCTGTCGCTGCACTGGGAGTTCATGTACACGCGTTCGATGTTCGAGACGCCGGACATGATCGAACAGCACAACCTGCTCAATCGCGTGGCCGACCTGATCGACGCCGGCACCCTGAAAACCACGGTGGGCGAGCACTTCGGTGTGATCAATGCAGAGAATCTGCGACGCGCCCATGCGCTGCTGGAAAGCGGCAAGGCCAAAGGCAAGATCGTGCTGGAAGGGTTTTGAAAAAACGGCTGTCAGGGTCGTCCACTATTCATGTGAGTAATGGACGACACCGCTAGTCCGAGAGTTGATCTTTGTCATATTTGTGAGCGTATTCGGGTTTATATTGGCCGCCTTTGCCACGATTCTTTTACGTGAGGAAGTCAGCAATGAAGATCCTGATAAAAGCGTTAGCAAAATCCGCAGGCAATAAATGGCAGGTCCGTCTCGACCAGGACGCGTTCACCTTCCGCACCGAGGCCGAGGCGCGTGCCTTTGCCGACACCCTGCAAGCCCGTATTCAGGCGCCCCACCGTTTTCCAAACAGCCAGCAACGCTCCGCCGCTGGCTGACCCACTGTTCAGACCTGCGCCTGCAAGGCCCGTTTGCGTTGCAGGCGCTGGGTCGACATCGCAATCGTCACGGCCAATACCCCGCACAAACTGATGACCATCGCCATCGGCATCGCCGTGCCGTCGTGCAACACGCCCACCAACGACGCAGCCCCCGCCGCCACGCCAAACTGGATGCAGCCGAGCAATGCCGAAGCGCTACCGGCCCGCGCACCCTGCCCGCTCATGGCGCACGCCGAGGTATTGGGCAAAATGCAGCCGAGGCTGGCGATACAGATAAACAACGGCACCAGCAATGGCCACAGCGCATCGGTGCGCAAGGCCGCGATGCCGAGCAACGTCAACGCCGCCAGCAGGTACACCCATACCGTGCGCGACAGCAAAAAAGCCGGGCCGCGCTTGGCCAGCAACCGCGCGTTGACCTGCGCCACCAATATGAAGCCCGCGGCGTTGGAACCAAACAGCCAGCCGTAGTGCTCGGCGGGTACGCCGTACAGCTTGATAAACACGAACGGTGAACCGGCGATGTAGGCAAACATCCCGGCAATCGAAATACCACCGGTCAAGGCATAGCCGAGGTAAACCCGATCAGACAACAGCGCCCCATAGCGTCGCAGCGATCCGGACAGCGGCTGACGCGGCTGGTGGGCGGGAAAGGTTTCCGGCAAACCGACCGCCACGGCGATGGCCGCCATCACGCTGAATAGGGACAGCGCCAGGAAAATCGACTGCCAGCCCCACAGACCGACCATCAGCCCACCCGCCAACGGCGCGAGAATCGGCGCCAGGCCCGTCACCAGCATCAACTGTGAATAAACCTTGGCCGAGCCCACGGGATCACATTTGTCGCTGACCACCGCACGGGAAATCACCATGCCCGCGCAGCCCCCCAGGGCCTGCACAAAACGTGCTGCGATCAGCCACTCCAGCGAAGGTGCAAAGGCGCACGCAAAGGACGCCAAGGTAAACAAGGTGACCCCACTGAGCAGCGGGCCGCGTCGACCAAAGCGGTCCGCCAGCGGGCCATAGATCAATTGGCCGATGGCCAGGCCAGCGAAATACACCGCCAGGGTCAGCTGGATGTGTTTTTCATCGGTCGCGAAAGCCGTGGCCATGGCCGGGAAGCCCGGCAGGTAAAAATCGATCGCCAACGGCGCGAAGGCGCTCAAGGCCCCCAGAATCAGGATTATGCGAAGGTTCATCGGGCACCCAAGTGAGACGGCAGCCCGATAGTCTAGCCGCGCTTGGGTGCATTGAACACGATAGCTCGCTAACTATTTTTCCGCATCAGGCCAGCTTGGCGCTGTAACCCTCTTCGGTGATCGCCGCGATCACTTGCTCAGCAGACAAGCGGCTGTCGACGCCCACTTCCTTTGCCGCCAGGTCGACCTTCACGCTGGCCGCCGGGTCCTGGCTCTGCACCGCCTGGGTCACCGCACGAACGCAATGGCCGCAGGTCATTCCTTCAACGCTGAATACTTGCATGACATGACTCCTTTGATGAGGTTGAACCCAGTCTCGACCTTGCCACGATGGTAAGGTCAAGTTCCTCGAATAGCTGCCGGGCTGGTATTCGGCGGCATCGTCGGCCAAGCTTCACCCATCTTTGATTCACACCACGGAGCATTCGCCATGCGCTGGTCGTTTTTTGCCCTTCTCGGCCTGATGAGCCTGTCCGCCGCTGCGCCCCAAGCCATCGCCGCAGAAGACTATGCGGTGCTGATCATTTCCCGGGAACGCCTGGAAGTGCCGACCAACTGCGAAATCGGTCTGTACATCCAGGACCAACTAGCCGGGCGCCTGTTTCAAGAACAGTCCACCTCGTTCAACCTGCCCGCGGGCGATGTATCGCTGCGCCTGAAACTGCTGCCGGGCCAAACCCCAGGCTGCCTGCCGGGACTGCTGGCACCGCCCGCGCAGAACATCACACTCAAGGCCGGTGACGTGCGCAAATTGCGCATCGCCCAGGGCCCGGACGGCATGTATCTCAAACCCGCCGCACTGGAATACTAAAGGCACTTGACCTTCCCCACAGGTCAAGGTTGATCCTACGGGCAACGTCTTCTGGAGGACTGCCCCATGAATGGATCCACCACCTTTGACCTGCCCATCAGCGGCATGACCTGCGCCAGCTGTGCCGGCCGGGTCGAACGTGCGCTGGGCAAGGTGCCGGGGGTGCAAAGCGTCAGCGTCAACCTGGCCAACGAGCGCGCCCACGTTGAAGTGCGGGGCCAGATGGACCCCGGCGTGCTCATCGCCGCTGTCGACAAGGCCGGCTACACCGCCAGCCTGCCCCAAAGCGAATCGACCACCGACGCCAACCAAGCCCTGCGCCTGCACCACGAGCGCTGGGCGCTGCTGCTGGCGATCCTGCTGGCATTGCCGTTGGTGCTGCCGATGCTGGTCGAGCCCTTCGGCCTGCACTGGATGCTGCCCGCCTGGGCACAATTCGCCCTGGCCACACCGGTGCAATTCATCTTCGGCGCGCGCTTCTATATCGCCGCCTGGAAAGCCGTGCGTGCCGGTGCCGGCAACATGGACCTGCTGGTGGCCATCGGCACCAGCGCCGGTTATGGCCTGAGTATTTATGAATGGCTCACCGCTCACCCCGGCATGGCGCCGCACCTGTACTTCGAAGCCTCGGCGGTGGTGATCGCCCTGGTGCTGCTGGGCAAATACCTGGAGAGCCGCGCCAAGCGCCAGACCGCGAGCGCCATCCGCGCATTGGAAGCCCTGCGTCCTGAGCGGGCGATTCGAGTACTCGACGGTCGTGAAGAAGACGTCGCCATCAACGCCCTCAAGCTCAATGATCTGGTACTGGTAAAACCCGGCGAACGCTTCCCGGTGGACGGTGAAGTGGTGGAGGGTCAAAGCCACGCGGACGAAGCCTTGATCAGCGGCGAAAGCCTGCCCGTACCCAAACAACCTGGCGATAACGTCACCGGCGGCGCCATCAACGGCGAAGGCCGCCTGCTGGTACGCACCCTGGCCCTCGGTGCCGAAAGCGTGCTCGCGCGGATCATCCGCCTGGTCGAGGACGCCCAGGCTGCCAAGGCACCGATCCAGAAGCTGGTGGATAGAGTCAGCCAGGTCTTCGTCCCGACCGTGCTGGTGCTGGCGTTGGTCACGCTGGTGGGCTGGTGGCTGTATGGCGCGCCCCTGGAAACGGCGATCATCAATGCCGTCGCCGTACTGGTGATCGCCTGCCCCTGCGCCCTGGGCCTGGCCACACCGACCGCGATCATGGCCGGCACCGGCGTTGCCGCGCGCCACGGCATCCTGATCAAGGACGCCGAAGCCCTGGAGCGTGCCCATGCAGTGAGCGCCGTAGTCTTCGACAAGACCGGCACTCTCACTTCCGGCACGCCCAGGATTGCCCACCAGGCCGCGGTGGATGGCAACGAAGCCTTACTGCTGCAACAAGCCGGCGCGCTGCAACGCGGCAGCGAACACCCGTTGGCCAAGGCCGTACTGGATGCCTGCAACGAAAAAGGCCTGACCGTGGCCGATGTGACGGCCAGCCAATCCCTGACCGGACGCGGCATCGCCGGCACGCTCGATGGCCGGCCGCTGGCCTTGGGCAATCGTCGCCTGCTGGAAGAAAGCGGCTTGAGCGCAGGCGACCTCGCCGACTCCGCCAAGTCCTGGGAAGCCGAGGGCCGCACGTTGTCCTGGCTGATCGAGCAAGGTGCGCAACCACGTGTGCTGGGGCTGTTCGCGTTTGGCGACACACTCAAGCCCGGTGCACTGGAGGCGGTGGAGCAACTCAAGGCCCAGCACATCAGCAGCCATTTGCTCACCGGCGATAATCGCGGCAGCGCCCGTGTGGTCGCCGAGGCGCTGGGCATCGACGATGTACATGCCGAAGTGCTGCCCGCCGACAAAGCCGCCACCGTCGTCGCGTTGAAAAAAACCGGCGTGGTGGCCATGGTCGGCGACGGCATCAACGACGCCCCGGCCCTGGCCGCTGCCGATATCGGCATCGCCATGGGCGGCGGTACCGACGTGGCCATGCACGCGGCCGGTATCACCCTGATGCGCGGCGACCCGCGCCTGGTGCCTGCTGCGCTGGAGATCAGCCGCAAAACCTACGCCAAAATCCGCCAGAACCTGTTCTGGGCCTTTGTGTATAACCTGATCGGCATTCCCCTGGCGGCGTTCGGCCTGCTCAACCCGGTACTCGCGGGTGCAGCGATGGCCTTGTCCAGCGTCAGCGTGGTGAGCAATGCATTACTGTTGAAAACGTGGAAGCCTAAGAACTTGGAGGATCAACGCCCATGAACATCGGCCAAGCCGCACGCCAGAGCGGGCTCAGCGCCAAGATGATTCGCTACTACGAGTCCATCGGCCTGCTCAAGGCTGCCCACCGCACCGACAGTGGCTATCGCGTGTACGGCAGCGACGACTTGCACACCCTGGCGTTTATCAAGCGGTCGCGGGATTTGGGGTTTTCATTGGAAGAGGTCGGCAAGCTGCTGACCCTGTGGCAGGACCGGCAACGGGCGAGTGCCGATGTGAAGGCGTTGGCGCGCCAGCATATTGAGGCGCTGAACCAGAAGATCCTGGAACTGGGGCAATTGCGCGATACCTTGCAAGACCTGGTGGAGCACTGTCAGGGCGATGATCGGCCGGATTGTCCGATACTCAAGGAGTTGGCGTCCGGAAGCTGCTGCGCCTGAGCGGATCTAACTGGACACACACAAAACCAAATGTGGGAGGGGGCTTCCCCCTCCCACATTTTTGATCTCCACTTATCTGGAAATCACTGCATCCAAGGCGGCGGCGGGGGCTCGTCCGGCACCTTGCTCGGAGGCGCATCATCGGCAGCCCGAATCGCCTGGCGGCGCTCTTCATCCAGCCGCGCCGCTTCGATCTCGCGGATCACACCGCCGACGTCCGCCAACTCTTCCGGCTCGTCGAACTCGCCGGTCAAGACGCTGGCTGGGTGCAGGGTGCCGGCTTCGTACAGGGCCCACATTTCCTTGGCGTACTTGGTCGCCTTCAACTCTGGGGCAAAACGCCCGAAGTAGGAAGCCATGTTGCCCACGTCCCGCTCCAGCATGTTGAACGCGTGGTTATTGCCCGCCGCATCCACCGCCTGGGGCAGGTCGATGATCACCGGGCCCGTTGGCGTAAGCAGCACGTTGAACTCGGACAAGTCACCGTGCACCAGGCCGGTACACAGCATCAGCACGATCTGGGAAATCAGGAAGGCGTGGTATTCACGCGCCTGGTCCGGCTCCAGTGTCACGTCATTCAGACGCGGTGCCGCGTCACCGTACTCGTCGGCCACCAGTTCCATCAGCAGCACGCCTTCAAGGAAGTCGTACGGCTTGGGCACGCGAACGCCCGCACCGGCCAGGCGGAACAACGCCGCCACCTCAGCGTTCTGCCAGGCATCTTCGGTTTCTTTCTTACCGAATTTGGAGCCCTTGGCCATGGCCCGGGCCTGTCGGCTGTTACGGACCTTACGGCCTTCCTGGTATTCGGACGCTTGACGAAAACTTCGTTTGTTCGCCTCCTTGTAAACCTTGGCGCAACGCAATTCGTTGCCGCAGCGCACCACATAAACAGCTGCTTCTTTACCACTCATGAGTGGGCGCAGCACTTCGTCGACCAGACCGTCTTCGATCAGGGGTTCAATGCGTTTAGGAGTCTTCATCAGCTTTTATTGTGGGTCCTTTATTACCAAATACGCGTATGGCACTCGTTATACGGCAATCGGCTCGCCGGTGGGAGAGGCTACCGACCTCTGACCGCTCAAGAATGCATCCAATATGCCAATTTTCGCCGCAATCAACGCTCAATGATCGCCGTAACACCCTGGCCACCCGCCGCGCAGATCGAAATCAGGCCACGGCCCTTGCCCGCCGCATCCAGCAACTTGGCCAGGTTGGCGACGATACGCCCACCCGTGGCGGCAAACGGGTGCCCGGCGGCCAGGGAGCTGCCCTTCACATTCAGCCGGCTGCGGTCGATGGACCCCAAGGGTGCGTCCAGCCCGAGGCGCGTCTTGCAGTAGTCCGCGTCTTCCCAGGCCTTGAGCGTGCACAAAACTTGGGCAGCGAACGCTTCGTGGATCTCGTAGTAATCGAAGTCCTGCAGCGTCAGGCCATTTCTCGCCAGCAGTCGCGGCACCGCGTACACCGGCGCCATCAGCAGGCCTTCGGCACCGTTGACGAAGTCCACCGCCGCCGCCTCGCCATCACGCAAATACGCGAGGATCGGCAAACCACGCGCCTGGGCCCAGGCCTCACTGCCCAGCAGCACCAACGACGCGCCATCGGTGAGCGGCGTGGAATTGCCGGCGGTGAGCGTGCCCTTTTCGCTGCGCTCGAAGGCGGGCTTGAGCGCGGCGAGTTTTTCCAGGGTCAGGTCGGGCCGCAAGTTGTTGTCACGGGTCAGGCCCAGAAACGGTGTGAGCAAATCGTTGTGCCAGCCTTCGGCGTAGGCCGCGGCCATTTTCTGATGGCTTTCGAGGGCCAACTGGTCCTGCTCGGCGCGGGGGATCTGCCAGGTCTGCGCCATCAACTCGCAGTGCTGGCCCATGGACAAACCGGTACGGGGTTCGCCGTTACGCGGCAGTTCCGGCTTGAGGTGATGGGGACGAAGTTGTAACAGCAGTTTTAATTTATCCGCCATGGACTTGCTGCGGTTGGCGTGCAGCAGAAGCTTGCGCAGGCCTTCATTTACACCGATCGGCGCGTCGGAGGTGGTGTCCACCCCACCGGCAATCCCGCACTCAATCTGCCCCAGGGCGATCTTGTTGGCCACCAGCAACGCGGCTTCCAGGCCGGTGCCGCATGCCTGCTGAATATCATAGGCCGGGGTTTGCGGCGACAGACGCGAGCCCAGCACACATTCACGGGTGAGGTTGAAGTCCCGCGAATGCTTGAGCACCGCACCGGCAGCCACTTCGCCCATGCGCAGGCCGTGCAGGTTGTAGCGCTCGACCAGGCCTTCCAGGGCGGCGGTCAGCATCGCCTGGTTGCTCGCCGTGGCATAAGGGCCATTGGAGCGGGCGAAAGGAATGCGGTTGCCGCCAATGATCGCTACACGGCGCAATTGAGTCATGAAAAGCTCCCTGATGGTTGTAGGTGGAATCACCAAGCCTAGCCTAGGCTCAATCGAACGACTGCCACCCCGGGGTGGTCCACCCTTTGAACCCCAGCCTTCGGAGAGCGTTCCATGTCTGACCGTTATATCGACTTCGCCAACTCAAGCCTCGGCCATCGCCTGGTCGCCGCCATTGGCCTGCCGTCACCGGTACGCCTGGAACGCTGGCAGGCCGGGCGCCTGCGTCCGGTGGAGGGCGCATTGCTGCTGGGCGGCGGTGCGCTGGCCACTCAGGTACAGGCATTTGCCAACCGGCTCACCGACGCCATTTACACCTACGGCGCCGAGACGTCGACGTGGATTCCCGGCCATGGCCCCACACTCAAGGCGGTCGTGTTCGACGCCAGCGAATTGCAACACACTGATCAACTCAAACAGCTGCGCGAATTCTTCCAACCGCTGCTGAAAAACCTGGATAACAGCGCGCACCTGGTGATCCTCGGCCGTGCGCCGGAAAGCCTCAGCGACCCCTTCGCCGCCAGCGCCCAGCGCGCCCTGGAGGGTTTCAGCCGCTCCCTGGCCAAAGAGCTGCGCAATGGCGGCGTGTTGCAATTGCTCTACGTCGGCGACGGTGCCGAGGACCAATTGGAAGGCGCACTGCGCTTTTTCCTCTCACCGAAAAGCGCCTACATCTCTGGCCAGGTGATTCGCCTGGAGGCCTGCACCACGCCGGTCGAAGACTGGACGCGCCCCCTGGCCGGGCGCAAGGCGCTGGTCACCGGTGCCGCACGAGGCATTGGTGCATCCATCGCTGAAACCCTGGCCCGCGACGGCGCCGACGTGATCCTGCTCGACGTGCCTCAGGCCAAGGCCGACCTCGAAGCCCTGGCCGCGCGCCTGGGTGCACGCACCGTCACGCTGGATATCTGTGCTGAAGACGCCGCCCGTCAATTGATCGAGCACCTCCCCGATGGGCTGGACATCCTGGTGCACAACGCCGGTATCACCCGTGACAAAACCCTGGCGAACATGACCCCGGAGTACTGGGACGCGGTGCTCGCGGTCAACCTCAATGCGCCACAGGTACTGACCCAAGCGCTGCTCGACAGCGGCACCCTGCACGACAACGCCCGCGTGGTATTGCTGGCGTCGATCAGCGGCATCGCCGGTAACCGTGGGCAGACCAACTATGCGGCGAGCAAGGCGGGGTTGATCGGCCTCGCACAGGCTTGGGCGCCGCTGCTTAAAGAGCGCGGCATCACCATCAACGCCGTGGCGCCGGGTTTTATCGAAACCCAGATGACCGCACATATTCCGTTCGCCTTGCGTGAAGCCGGGCGACGCATGAGTTCGCTGGGCCAGGGCGGCCTGCCGCAGGACGTCGCCGAAGCGGTGGCGTGGCTGGGCCAACCGGGTTCCGGTGCGGTCAGCGGGCAAGCGCTGCGGGTATGTGGGCAAAGTCTCTTGGGAGCGTAAGCATGCAATGGAAGACGCTGGGCACTACGCCATTTCTGCCGCCGCTGTATTGGCGCGCGGCGCTCAAACGCAAGATCACCGGCAGCACCTTGCCTGAACACGGATTGCGCTGCCGGGTGAGCATCAACCCCAAGCAGGTGGCGGCCTATCGCAAGGTCTGCGGTTTTGCCGACAGCCCTCTCTTGCCGGCGACTTATCCGCACGTCCTGGCGTTCGGCCTGCAGATGCAGTTACTCACCGATAAAAGCTTTCCCTTCCCGCTGCTGGGGCTGATTCACCTGAGTAACCGCATCCGCATCCATCGCCCGCTCGGTGGTGTCAGCGAATTGTCTGTCGGCGTACACACGCAGAACCTCAAGCCTCATCCCAAGGGTGCGACCTTTGACCTGGTGACCACGGTCGAAGATTCCCTGGGCCTGCTGTGGGAAGCCGAGAGCCGCATGCTCTGCCGTGGGGTGAAATTGGAAGGCGAAGCAGAGGATATCGCCCAACCCTCCCCCACCCAGGTCAGCGAACTGTCCCGCTGGAAGGCGCCCGCCGATATCGGCCGCCGATATGCGCGGGTCTCCGGCGACTACAACCCGATCCACCTCAGCGCCCTGACCGCCAAGCTGTTCGGCTTCCCCCAGGCCATCGCCCACGGGCTGTGGAACAAGGCGCACACCCTCGCTGCCCTCGGCGAACACCTGCCCGCCGCCAATATGGAGATACACGTCGAGTTCAGGAAACCCGTGCGCCTGCCCAGTGAAGTGACGTTATTAGCGAGTGCCGCCGGTTCCAGCGGAGCGTTGTGGCTCAAAGGCGCAGGCGATATTGAACATATGGTAGGCAAGTGGCAGCCAATTGCCTGAAATAAGACTGATGAATTGTATATATACACCCTAGGTAATAGCGGACTTTTTGAAGTCCGCTTTTTTCTTCTAAGTCATTGTTAAAAAACAGATATACATCTTGATACATCCTCACCTTATACCGTTGGCATTAGTCACTTAAACGGTACATCCCGGTTCTATATAAATCGTTAATACCAACTAGAGCATTGAGAGAACGCACCTCCGGGACTGTTATAGCCACACGGACAAACGCATCGCTAGCCCAAGAAATAGTGAGCGTTTGAAGACAACCAAGGTTGTACAGGTGCGAGGAACTCAATCATGAATACTCACGTCGTGTTTTGGAAAACAAGTACCGCGCTGGCCCTGGCAGTCACACTGGCACTCGGCGGCTGCAGCAGCGGGGGTGGCGGGCATCACAGTGGTGGCTCCTCGGATGCTGGCGCTGGCGGTGGCACGGGGGGTGGCGGCACTGACCCTGGCACCAACCCCGGCGGCACCGCCTCGCCGCTGGTCACCGCCACCGTGGTCGACACCGCCGGCAATACCGTGACCCGCCTCAGCCGCACCGTCCGCAGTCTGGGCACTACCCTCGGCAGCCTGCCGATCGTGGGCGAAACGGCTGGCGACTTGGTGACTGCGGCAGGCAACGCCGTCGACAGCATCGGCAACGGCCTTTCGGATGGCCTGGGTTCACTGGGCACTGACAGCAACGCCCTGGGCAAAACCGTTGCCGGCGTGGCCAACGGTGTTTCCGACCTGGGTGATGGCGTGACCGTTACCGGTGCCAACGTCGCCACGTTGCTGGGGAATGTGCCAGTGGTCAGCGGCGCCGCCCCCGTGGTCGGCAACGTGGTGGGCAAGGTTGGCAATGCCGTGACTATGCTCGGCGACACCTTAAGCACCGCCAGCACCACCGGCCCACTGGGGTCGGTCACCCACACCGTCGGCGCAAAAGTCTTGGTGCCTGTGGTGTCCCTGGTGGAAAACACCACCGGCAAAGTCGGCACCGCGACCGGTCTTGACTCGCCCGTGGGCGGCTTGCTGAAAAAAGTCGGCGATACCGTCGACGGCCTGGGCGATAAAGTCGCCGACACCGGCGGCACCGGCAACCCGGTGACCGACGCGGTGGGCAATGTGCTCAATGGTGTCGGCACCGCGGTCGGCAAGGCCAGCGGTTATGTCGACCCGGATGCGGATAGCAGTGGCGGCGGCAATGGCGGTGGTACCGGCGGCGGCATCGGCAAACTCGGCCTGGCCGAACTCATCGGTGGCGTGATCGCCGGAGCCGGCAGCGGCCTGGATGCGGGCAGCACCAATGGCGTGATCAGCGCGGCGGGCGTTACCGGCGTCAAGGCGGGCACCACCGTGGCGGCCCTCGGTGGCGGCACACCCAGCACTAAAACCAGCATTCCGGTCGCCGGGCTGACCGGCCCGATCGGCAATGCACTCAACCCTGTCACCAGCGGCGTACAGAGCCTGACTCAAAACATCGGCGGTGCCACTGGCCTGGGTGCTCCGGTCAACGGCCTGGTCACCCGTGTCGGCGGTGCGGTCAGCAACCTGGGCGGCAACATCAGCGGCACCAACGCCAACCCGGTCACCAACGCCCTGGGCGGTACCGTGACCGCCGTGGGTGGCACCGTGGCGTCGATCGGCGGCCTGGTCACTGGCAGCACCAATACCGGCGGCGGTTTGCTCGCGGGTGGCCTGAATGTAGGCGCTGGCGCCTCTGCCGGTGCTGGCGCAAGCGCAAACGGTGGTCTTCTGGGCGGGCTGTTGGGTGGCCTGGGCGGCAAAAAATAGAATTGCACCTGGCCGATTAGACGGCCTCACCTACAGCGCCTACGCTTGGTTGAGACGAGAGACCCACTAAGTCTCTCGTCTTTTTTTATGGATCAATGATCGATCCGTAAAAGCCCCCGAACCGCGCCCCCAGTGCCCGGCGGGCATCTGCGAAACGCCGCTGCAGTATTGACCATGGAGTGTCCTATGCGCGCTTTGACGCCGTTGTTATTGCTCACCCTCAGTGCTTACGCCCACGCCGATACCCTGCCCAGCTTCCTCAATAGCAACGACACCATCCGCAACCTGCCGGTGCCCAACCTGCCCGCCGACGCCTACCGACCGGCCGCCACGCCCACCCAGGTGCCGGTGCCTGCGGCGACGGCCGAGCAGCCCTTGCTGATGGACACCAAAGTGACCATCCGCAAACTGCAGATCGACGGCGGCACGGTGTACCCGCTCAAAGAAGTCGCCCAGGTATTCGAACCCTTGATTGGTCATGAAACCAATCTGGCGCAATTGATCGAAGCCACCCGCAGCATCACCCGGCGCTATCAGGAAGACGGCTACCTGCTGTCCTACGCCTTCCTGCCGGAACAACGGTTCGAAGGCGGCCTGGTGCATGTGGTGCTGGTGGAGGGCTACATCCGTGATTACCAACTGCAAGGCGACATCGGTTCGGTCTCGTCCTACGTCGACAAACTGGCGGAAAAACTCAAGGCCGAACGCCCGCTCACGCGCAAGACGTTCGAGCGCTACACCACGCTGATGAGCGCCATCCCAGGCGTGACCGTGCAAGCCCAGGTGCCGCCTCCGAGCACCACCGATGGCGGCACCCACATGCAGATCAGTGCCAGCCGCAAGCCCTTCACCACCAGCATGAGCCTCAACGAGGCGAGCCGTGGCGGTACCCAAGCCTTGCTGACCGGCACCAGCAACTCGTGGACGTCGATGGGCGAACAACTGAGCGTCAGCGGCCTGTTCCCGCCGGGTGAGGACAAAGAACATTACTACCGCGCGTCCTACAGCCAGTTCATCAACGCTGAAGGCACCCAGCTTGCACTCTCGGGGGAACGCTACCGCGCGGACCCAAGCACCCGCCTGCAGTTAGGCGACGGCCTTGAACTCAAGCCGCACCAGCAGATCGACCGTTACTCCATAGGCGTCAGCCACCCCTTTATCGCCTCGCCCAGCGAGTCGCTGAGCCTCGGTACGCGCCTCTACGCCGTCGACCAGACCAACCGTTACACACTGGAAGGTTTCCCCCAGCGCTTTGAGCTGCAAACCAACCTGCGCGCCCTGGCCTTCGAAGGGGACTGGCGTAAAGCTGACACCACCCAACTGCGCATCATCAGTGGCGGCGTGTACCAAGGCATCAATGGCATGGGCGCCAAGACCCATACGGACTTCGGTGGCCTAAAGCCCGACCTCGACTTTTTCCGCCTGCGCCTGTCCGGCGTGCAGAGCAACAAACTCTTCGATAACTGGCAAGGCGTGCTGTCCGGCGCGCTCTACTGGAGCAACGACAACCTGCCCGACAGCGAGCGCGCGACCTTCGGCGGGCAAAGCTTCGGGCGCGGCTACCCCGATGACCAGGGCACGGGCGACAAAGGCTGGGGCGCGGCCTACGAGGTCAACTACAGCTACAACCGCGCGGGCGATTGGGTGAGGATCCTGCAACCCTACGTGGTGCTCGACCGCGCCAAGACCTGGTTCAACGACCTGCCGGTCAAGGGCAACGACATGTCATCGGCGGCGGTGGGGCTGCGCTTTGGCGATGCCAAGTACTACAACGTCGCGCTGGAAGTCGCCAAGCCGATGTCGGACGTGGCATTGGATAGCTTCGATCGACGGCCACGGTACTCATTGAGTTTCAGCTACCAACTCTGACCTGTAGTGAGCGGGCTTGTCGAATCGTCGCACCGCCCGCGCTGGGCGGCGAAGCCGCCCCATCTCCTGGAGCATTGGGTCTCCCTGGTTAGTACTGAGTCGTCTGGGTTTGGGGCGGCTTCGCCACCCAGCGCGGGGCAAGCCCGCTCACTACAGAGTTCGCTTAAGGGTGGAGTTTGGAGAGGGGAAACAGGCTGTTCAAGGTGTCGATGAGCCGTACCAGGTAGATCGGCTTGCGAAACAGGTCCAGCACCTGCAGGCGCAGCATGTCGCTTACATCATCCATTTCGGCATGGCCGGACATCACAATCACCGGCAGGTGAGAACGTGAGGTGTGTTCGCGCAAGCGCTTGATCAAGGAGATGCCGCTTTCCTCGGGCATGCGCAGGTCGGTGATGACCAGGGCAATATCAGGATGGAGTGTCAATTCTTGCAGCGCGAAGGTGACGGAGGTGGCGGTAAAACAGACAAATCCCTCGTGTTCGAGGGATTCGGCGAGTTCGATCAGCGCGTCCTCTTCGTCGTCCACCAAAAGAATTTGTTGGCGGGAAGGCGGATAAACGCTCATGGCAGTACCTGAACTGGAGAAACTTTGATTAGGGGTTTCCACATTTTTCAGCGGACTATCAAGTTGTCATTTTGGTCGCAACGCTATCGAAAATGGATTTGATCTTAGTTCCAAGCCCTGAGCCGGCACCGACGATCACCAGTGCAACCATCGCTACGATAATCGCGTACTCGATCCCAGACGCCCCCTCTTTGCGCTGAAAGAATAGTTGTGTCTGAACATAAAGCTTCAACATCAGGTCAAGGAACATAAGACTTCTCCCTAAAACGCCACTAAGAGCCGGTACGGCTCTAGCACGATGTCCGCGGCGTGCCACTAGAGCATTGTCAACAAACCTCAGCCTCACAACTGTAAGAACGGATTAATCACAAAGTATTAGTCGAAAAGTCGACGCCAGGCATCCCGCCATTTAAAGGGGCACTTTTAGAGTCCTGATTATAGTTTCGATAAATTTTTCCCGGGGTAATGGCATTTCGTCCTAGCTGAGCTACCTTCAAATAGCCAAATCGTTAGATGTTCATCACAGCCAGGTTGCGGATTAACCCGTTGGGATTACACGGGCGTGCAGTGCAACGGGAAAGGGAGAGCCGTCATGAACAGTCGCATCAGCATGGTCCTGGCCGGCTTGTTGCTGATCGGGGCATTGATCGCCGGGTACTGGGGGTTAGTGTTGAGCCGCGCACCGGAGCCTGTCGCAGTCCCTGCCGCACCTGTCGTTTCCGTTGAAAAAACCATCGCTGCCGCCGAAGACCAGACCCGCCAACCGGTGGTGGTCCTGGTGCATGACGTGCCTGCCTACCGTGCGCTGACCGCTGCCGACCTGGTCGTGGAAAGACTGCGCACCGTGCCCGTCGGCAGCCTCACTCAGCTCGACCAGGCCATCGGCCGCATGCCGCTGCGCGCGCTTGGCGCAGGCACCTGGCTCACCGAAGACAGCTTTACCGGCGGCGGCCCGCTCGCTCGGATGATTCGCCCCGACGAGCGTGCACTGGCGGTGGCCGTGGATGAAGTGATCGGCGCCGCCGGCCAATTGACCCCCGGCGATTACGTGGATGTGCTGTTGTTCCTGCGCCAGGATGCCAGTAATGCCGAACAGTCGGCCCAGATCGTGCTTCCGGCCATGCGCCTGCTCAGCGTCGGCGACCAGATGGGCTTGGCCAACGATGGCCAGCCTGCGGTGCCACCACCGGTCACGGTTGAAGAACGCGCCCAGGCCGCCCAACGTCGAGCCGCCGCACGTACCGTGGTGCTCGCCGTACCGGAGCCACTGTTAAGCCGCCTGATGCTCGCGGCTCAAGCCGGCACCCTGCGCCTGGCCGTACGCAGCGCCGAGGAACACCTGCTCAGCCGCTACTGGGCCGGCGAGAGCGAAGCACCGCAGAAGATGGAAAGCGCCAACCGCGATCTCTACCAATTCACCCAACTGGCCCTGACCGGCCCGCCCAAACGCATCGCGCCAGCCGGTGGCGAACCGAGCGTGCGCCGAGGCATTGAAGTGATTCGCGGTGCCCAAGGGGCGCCACAAACTCCGTGATCGAGCAAGGATGCCTTGAATGAGCCAGCGCTACGCACCCCTGTTCATGCACATGGCTTGGGCCCTGATGCTCTCGAGCCTGCCCGTCGGCATGGCCCTGGCTGCACCGGGCAACTGCAGCGCCCTGGGCCAGTTGCCGGCCGTGGTCGAGGTGGGAGAAGGCTTGCAACAGGAGCTGCAATCGCCGGTGGCAATCACGCGCCTGGCCATCGGTGACCCTAAAATCGCCGACGTGCGGGTCAACGGCGACCGTCATTTCCTGCTCACCGGGGTCGCGTCCGGCGCCACCAGCCTGATGGTATGGACCGCCTGCGCGAGCACGCCGCGTCAAAGCATGGTGTTCGTCAAGGGCAGGGCCACTTCGGCGCTGACCAGCCTGTCGCTGTCGCCGTCGGAAGATCCCCTGCTGCCCAGCCAGGTGCAGACCGACATCCGCTTTGTGGAAGTCAGCCGCACCAAGCTCAAGGAGGCGAGCACCCGACTGTTAGGCACCGGCAAAAACTTTTTCCTCGGCAGCCCCAACCTGCTGTCACCCTCGGAGGGGGTCTTCAAATTGCCGGTGAGCACTGACAGCTTCAACGTCGGTTTTGGCGGCGGCCGGGTCTCGGCCATGATCAATGCATTGGAACGCAGCGGCTTTGCCTACACCCTGGCGCGCCCCAGCCTGGTGGCCATGAGCGGCCAGAGTGCCTCCTTCCTGGCCGGCGGCGAGGTGCCCGTCCCGGTGCCCAGCGCCGGCAGCGACACCATCTCCATTGAGTACAAGGAGTTCGGCATTCGCCTGACCCTGACCCCCACGGTGATTGACCGCAACCGCATCACCCTCAAGGTGGCGCCGGAAGTCAGCGAGCTGGACTACAGCAACGCCGTCATCATCCAGGGCATCCAGGTGCCGGCACTCACCGTGCGCCGCACCGACACTAGCGTGTCCCTGGCCGATGGCGAAAGTTTTGTGATCAGCGGCCTGATCAGCACCAACAACCGCTCCACGATCAGCAAGTTTCCAGGGCTGGGCGATCTCCCGATCCTGGGGGCGTTTTTCCGCGACTCTAATATCAGCCGCGAAGAGAAAGAACTGCTGATGATCGTCACGCCGCACCTGGTGCAGCCGTTGGCCGCCAACGCCCAACTGCCCTCGTTGCCCGGCGAGAAACTGCGCAGCTACGACCCGAACTGGTTCCGGCTGTTCTTCTTGGAAAACGGTAATTTCGACCGTCGCAGTGGACTTTCCCAATGAGCGATAGCTTGAGCCAGACCTTCCTCGCCATCACCCGCAACGCCACCGACTTGGAGTGGCTGCAGGGCGCCCTGGCGCCCCTTGGCCAGGTCGTCAGCGCCGGCACCGGCAGCCTGGACGAGTTGCTGGCGCTGGTGGACGTGACGTTCGCCAGCCTGGTGTTTGTCGGCCTCGACCGGGAAAACGTGGTCACCCAGAGCGCACTGATCGAAGGTGCCTTGGAGGCCAAGCCGATGCTCGCGGTGGTCGCCCTCGGCGATGGCATGGACAACCAGCTTGTCCTGAACGCCATGCGGGCCGGCGCCCGCGACTTCGTGGCCTACGGCTCACGCTCCAGCGAAGTGGCGGGCCTGGTGCGCCGCCTGAGCAAGCGCCTGCCAACCGTCGCCCACAATGCGCAGCTGGGCGGTCTGACCGTGCTGTTTGGCACCCAGAGCAACGCCGATGGCGCCATGCTGGCGACGCACTTGGCACTGGTGGTGCAGAAGAGCGGGCAGCAAACCCTGCTGCTCGACCTGGGCCTGCCGCGCAGTGACAGCCTGGCCTTGCTGGGCCTGGAGAGCACGTTCAATTTCGGCGATGCGTTGCGGCATCTGCGTCGCCTCGATACCACGTTGATCAACAGCGCCTTCACCACGGCGCTGGATGGCCTGCGCATCCTGGCGTACGCCACCGGTGACGAGCCGCTCAAACTGACCAGCGCCGCCGAGTTGTTCATGTTGCTCAGCGCACTGCGCCAACACTTCCAGCACATCGTCGTGAACATCACCGGGCAGCCGGACAGCGAAGCGCTACGCACCTTTGTCAGCCACTGCGACAAACTGCTGTGGTGCACCGACCAGAACGTGCTGGACTGTCGCCGCAACCTTGCGGTGCTCAGTCGCTGGCGCGATAAAGGCATGAAACTCGACCACGCCAAACTGGTGGTGGACCGCTACATCAAGGCCTGTGCCCCGGACACCGAGGCCCTGGAAAAAAGCTTCGGCCTCGAATGCGTCGCCGTGCTGCCCCTGAGTGCCGAACTGCGCCTGAACGTGAAAAATCAGGGCCAGACCCTGTTCGTCCTGGCCCCCCGTGAGCCCTTGACCCAAGCCGTGCGCGCCTTGGGCGAGCGCCTGGCCAAACGCTCCGAGGGCTTGGCAAAACCTTCCATGCGCTGGTTTGAACGCATCCTGGGGTCGGGACGATGAACGGCGAAAAACTGTTTGGCGGCCCGGCCCGCAGCGCCGGAGGCAACAGCGATCACGATGGCCTGAAACTGGTGCTGCATCGCTACATCATCGACGCCATCGAGGAGTCGGGTAAGAACCTGCTCGAAGGCACACGCCAGTCTCTGGCGCAATTTGTCATCGACAAGGTCTCCGAGTACATCACGCGCATGCGCCTGGCGATCTCGCGCTATGAAATGGAGCGCCTGGCCGAAGAGATCGTCGACGAACTCACCGGGTTCGGCCCGCTGGAAGTGCTGCTGCGTGACCCTTCGGTGACTGAGATCCTGGTCAACGGGCCGCACCGGGTGTTTATCGAGCGCGACGGCCTGCTGCACCAAAGTGACCTGCGCTTCATCGACGACCATCACGTGGAACGCGTGATGCAGCGCATCCTCGCGCCGCTGGGCCGCCGCCTGGATGAGTCGTCGCCGATGGTGGATGCACGCCTGCCCGACGGCAGCCGGGTCAACGCGATCATTCCGCCGATTGCCCTCGACGGGCCGTGCCTGTCGATTCGAAAATTCCGCAAGGACATGCTCAAGAGCAGCGACCTGGTCGCCATGCAGACCATCGACCAGAGCATTTTCGAGTTCTTCCAGGAGGCCGTGGGCAAGCGCTGCAATATCCTGATCAGCGGCGGCACGGGTACCGGCAAGACCACGCTGCTGAATATCCTCAGCCAACTGATCAACCCCCACGAGCGCTTGGTGACCATCGAAGACGTCGCCGAGTTGCAATTGGGCCACCCCCACGTGGTCCGCCTGGAAACCCGCCCGCCGAATGCCGAAGGTCACGGCGAGGTCAGGTCCAGCGACCTGATCCGCAACGCCCTGCGGATGCGCCCGGACCGCATCATCCTCGGCGAAATCCGTGGCGTGGAAGTGCTCGATGTGATGACGGCGATGAACACCGGCCACGACGGTTCCATGAGCACCGTGCACGCCAACAATGCCCAGGATGCGTTGTTGCGCCTGGAAACCCTGGTCGGCCTGACCGGCCGTGTGATCGCGGAAAAAACCCTGCGCCAGATGATTTGCGCCGCGCTGGACGTGATTATTCAACTGACGCGTATGCCCGATGGCCGCCGCTGCGTAAGCGAGGTGGTGGAAGTGGTCGGCGTGCGCGATGACGTGTATGTCACCAATACGCTGTTCCGCCTGGATCGGCGCACCGGCTTCGGTTTCCTGCGCGAAGCGCTCAACCCGGCCGGCGACAAGCTGCGTCGCGAATCGGCGTTGCAGTCATAGGGGGCGCTTGATGACAGGACCGGTGTTGTTGCTTATCTGCCTGCTGCTGATTGGTCTGTCGTTCTGGCAGTTTCACCATGGCCTGCGCAAGGCCCAGACGGCCCGTGTGCTGGAGCGCCTCGGCAACGGCCAGCCCGAGGCACAGGAAGCCACGACCACATGGACGGGCCTCGAGCGCATGTTCCAGCGTGCCGGGCTGGGCAAACCCACAGACCGCCTGGGCCTGTGGGCGAGCGCCTGGGTGATCGGCGCGCTGCTGGGTTGGCTGCTCGCCGACGGGCTGGGCCTGATCGCCATGATCGTGGGGCCGCCCCTGGCATTGCGCGTGTTTATCGCCTGGCGTTATCAACAACGCGTGCAGCGCATGGTCGAGCAACTGCCGCAGTTGTTGGACCATAGCGTGCGCAGCCTCAAGTCCGGCAGAACCCTGGCAGACGCCGTACTGGGCGGGGTCGAGAGCATTGAAAACCCACTCAGGGACGCCATGGGCCGCGTGCAACGCAATGTGCGCATGGGCGTCAGCCTGCCGGATTCGGTCAGCGACTTCGCCGAGTTCTACGAACAGGATGAGTTCCGCCTGTTCGCCCTTGGCCTGAAGGTCAACCACCGCTACGGCGGCAACGCCAGCGAGCTGCTGGAAAACCTGATCAAAATGATTCGCGAGCGGGAACAGGGTGCCCGCCAACTCAAGGCCATGACCGGCGAAACACGCATGACCGCCTATGTGCTGGGCGGCCTGCCGGTGCTGATCGTGGGCTACTTCCTGGTGGTCAACCCCGGCTACTTGATGAACATGTGGCACGACGGCACGGGGCGCATCATGCTCTTCGGCGCGCTGGCAATGGACCTCGGCGGCACCTTTATCATGTGGCGCATGCTGAGGAGTGTCTGAGATGGCGCTTCTGGCCTGCGCTTTGTTGTTGCTCGCCGCAGCGGTATTGGTGGGCGGGCAATTGCTCGAGCATCGCCGCCGCGAACGGCGGGTCGCTGAGCGCTTGCAAGGCAAGATGGTCAGCGATAACAGACTCGGCACGCTCATCCGCCAACTGGGCGCAAGCTCGCTGGCCCAGCGCTCGGTCAGCCTGGACAACGAGACCCAGGCCCTGCTCAATCGGGTTGGCTGGCGCAAGTCCAGCCAACGCTCGCTGTTTGCAGCCTTCCAGATCGGTACGCCCATCGTGTTATTGGGCCTGACCCTCCTCGGCCAGCAACTGTTGTTCCCGCATGCGGACCCCGCCTGGATTGCCCCGATGTTTGCCCTGGGCATCGGCTACCTGCTGCCAAAACGCGTGCTTGCGGCGGCCGCCAAACATCGCCAGCAAGCCATCGCCAAAGAAATTTCCACCTTCATTCCGCTACTGCGCATTCTGTTCGAGTCAGGCATGGCGGTTGAGCAATCGCTGCGTGTATTGGGCAACGAGGCCCAGCGTTTACTCCCCCACCTCACGCACGAACTGCGCCTGATCCTGGCGCGGGTCGATTCCGGCCTGGAGCTGGGCGAGGAACTGGGCAAGACCGTCCACGTGCTGGAGGTGGATGAGTTCACCGACACCTGCATCATCCTCCAGCAATTGATCCAGCAGGGCGGCGGCGCGATGAAGTCCCTGCTGGCCCTCAAGCAACTGCTCGACGACCGACGCCTGACCCGCCTGCAGGAATACATTTCGAAGATGTCGGCAAAAATGTCGGTGGTGATGATGGTGTTCCTGTTCCCTGCTTTGCTGATCGTGCTCGGCGGCCCGGCCTTTATCGGCATCGCCCGCGCGTTGAGTCACTTTTAAGGAGTCGTTGATGAAAGCACTGATTGCCGGCCTGGCCCTGCTGATGCTCGGCGGCTGCGCCACCAATGGCCAATCACCCTGGGCGGCGTTGACCTCATCCAACAGTTGCACCAAGCCGAGTTCGGACCAGGAACTGGCACTCAGTCTGTCCGATGACCTGGCCAACGAAGGCAAGCTGCACGCCAGCCTGGCCAACCTGCAAAGCCTGCCCGAGGCCTTGCCCCAGGTGCGCCAGCGCAAGGCCCGCAACTACCGCCTGCTCGGGCGCAGCGAGGCCGAGCCGTTGTACCGCAGCCTGCTCGGTACCTGCATGAACGCCGAAGGCGAGCACGGCCTGGGGCAATTGGCGGCAGCCAGGGGCGACAACGGCCAGGCCATGGCGCATATGCAACGGGCGGCGCAGTTGGCGCCCACCGACGAAAAAATCCGCAATGACCTGGGCGTGGTGTACCTCAACCAGTTGCGCATGGAAGACGCGCGCTTTGAATTCATGACCGCCATCGAGCTCAAGCAAAGCGACCCGCTGGCGGCCGTCAACTTGGTGACCTTGCTGATCTATCAGGACAACTGGGGGCAAGCGGCAAAGGTGGCCAGCCAATTGGGCCTGAGCCCCGAGCAGGTCACCGATGCCCAGGCCCGCGCGGAAAAACTCAAGGGTCCAAGCCCCAGCCCAAGCCCCAGTGCGCCGGTGCGCAAAATCGCTGCGGTCAGCGATGCCATACGGTGGCTATCAAGTGAGGAGTGATCGATGAAAGTACATTACCTTGTCGGCCTGGCGCTGCTCCCGCTGAGCGCACTGGCCATCGAACCGGGCCCGTCGTCAGCGCAGCAAGCGGAAACCGAAAACTGGATGGCCTTGCAGATCAATGGCCGTGCCGCTTCACCCACGCCGCAAAGGACCACGCCCGCAGAACGCGAGCAGGCCTTGCAGCGCTGGCTCGACAGTCACAAACATCCGATCCCGGAGTTTTTTGAATCGCCGTCCGGTGGGTCGTCTAAAGGTGGGAACAGTCAGTAACACCCTGGCGCGTCAGTGCGCCGTCACCCGTTGGCGCATCGCCGAGGTATTCGGCGACAGCGCCAGTGCCAACTGCGTGCGGTTATGCATATGGGTCAGGCGCAACACCTGGGACACGTAGAGCTTGACCGTGTTTTCGGTGATCCCCAGTTCACAGGCGATCTGGTAATTGGTCTGGCCCTTGCCCACCAGGCGCGCAACGTCCAGCTGGCGCGGCGACAGCTGGTTGAAAATGGTCGGGATCTCGATCGGCCCGGCGTCTTCGGCAACCGGCTCGCCCTCATCCGCCACGCCGGCGCCGGGGCTACGGCGCACTTTGTCGAGGTCCTGGTACAGGTCATTGATGGATTCTGAGAGGTATTGCAGCTTCAGGTTCAGGTGCCCCAGTTGCAGCTCTTTTTGCCGCTCTTCCAACGCCGCTTCCTGGCGCTGCACGCCTTCGAGCAATTCATCGAGGTTGATCGGTTTCTGGTAGTAATCCGAGATCCCCGCGCGCAGGGCCTTGATCACGTCCTGTTTGTCGGAACGCCCAGTGAGCATGATCGCCTCGAACGCCCGCTGCTTGCCGGCGATTTTTTGCATGGCCTGCACCAACTCGATGCCATCCATGTCCGGCATGTGCAGGTCGCACAGCACCAGGCCGATCTCGGCCTCTTCGCTGAAGCGCTGCAACGCATGTCGGCTGGACTCACACGGCACGCAACGGTAACCACTGCTTTCGAGAAATTCGCAGAGCTCTTCCACGATCAACGGCTGATCGTCGACCACGAGCACCTTTACCGCTGAGGTTAGCTTGTTCACGCGCTACTCCATGCCTGGCAAGCCAAAAGATTGACCGATCCCTTTTGACGAAGAATCCTAGACTCTCATTCAATAAACGTAGACCTACTTTTCGACTCTGTACACATCGATAGAGGCCTTGTGCGATTAGTGGATCCAAAACCAGTACAGCGCAAACCCTGTCAGTACAAACGGAGCAAACGGCTGTTTTTTTGACGCTTCAGTAACCGGGGTTAGCCGACGCGCGCTAAGCCTTTGACTGATAAGCCCCCAGCCGCCCAGGAACAGCGCGGCACCGATCAGCGACCACAACACCGCATCCAGCGTGCTGGCCAGGGCCAAGGCGGCCAACAGCTTCACGTCCCCCGCGCCAAAACGGCCCAGCGCATAACCGGGCAACGTCAGCAGCAGCGCCACGGCAAAGGCCCAGCCCCCTTCGCTGGCGGGCGCACCCAACCAGGTAGTGCCCATCCACGCCAAGTAGAGCAACGCCAGCAGCGCCACACCCAGCGTCAAGCCGTTGGAGATTTGCCGTTGACGCCCATCCTGCAACGCACAGAGCCCCAGCCAGAGCACTATCACCACGCCATGGATCACGTAAAAAACATCCCTTTCCGCTGAATGATTCTATGCTGATATCAAGTAGTAGCCGTCAGGGTAGACGCAGTCATGAAAACAAGCCTCCCCAGAAAACAAAAAGGTGCTGCGGCGATAGAGTTCGCCCTGGTCTTCGGGATCTTTTTTGCAGTGTTCTATGGGCTGATCAGCTATACCCTGCCGTTGCTGCTGATGCAGTCCTTCAACCAAGCGGCGTTGGAGGCCGTGCGTCAGGCCATGGCGGTGGACCCGGTGGCCGCCGCAGACACCTATCCGACGAAAGTCACCGAGCGCGCCAAAGATACCGTCATGACCCAGTTGGACTGGATCCCCACCAGTTTTCAATTTTCACGTGATTTCGTCAGCGCGACTTACACCGGCACCACACTGAACGTCACGATCAGCTACCCCACCAACCTCCTCTATTCCGTGTTCCCGGTACTGGTGGTGCCGGGCATCGGCACAGTGCCGAATCTGCCGGCCAACCTGTCCGCGCGTTCGAGTCTTCAGTTTTGACCTCGGGGGATAACCTGTTCGGGCGCCTGCTCGGCCGCACCGGCGCCCCGCCCCTCGACACACCCGGCGTGTCCGTGCCAGGGCTGCACCTGCAACTGGACCCTCAAGGCCACGTGCTGAGTATCAGCGGTACCCTGCGCCCACAGCTCGCGACGCCCGGGATGGGTGAGACCCCGCCGCTGCTGCGTGAACTGCTGTGTGCCGGCAGCGCCTTGAGTGTCGAAGGCCGCCCCGCAGACTGGCAACACCAGAGCCTGGACCTGGACTTCCAGAGCACGACCGGCCAGGTGCTGCACACCCGTGGCTGGGTCGAACCCGAAGGTGATGGCTGGAGCCTGCGCCTGCTCGACGTGGGAGACTTGCTCGCCGACCGGCAATTGGCCCAGCACCGCGAGCAGAACCATCAACTCATCAGCCGGATGAGCGAGCAACTGCAGCTGTGCAGCCTCAGTCGCTTGCCCGAGGTGTTCAACGAGCACCTGCGCAACCTGGCCCAGCACTGGCAGATCCCCTGTGTGGCCCTGGCGTTGTTCGATGCAGAAGACCAAGGCTGGCGGATCTACAGCCACTACACCGCCCACGACGCGCCCGCCTTGTGGCAGACCGGCCAGCACCTGGGCACCCTGCTGGACAGCGCCAATGGCAGCGCGCCATTGAGCCTGGCCCAGGCGCGCCGCGAACACCCAAGCCTGAACGGTATTTTCGGCAACGCCGACGGGTTCCTGGTGCCCTATCGCGATAGTCAGGGCGTCGCCGCCTGGTTGCTCTGCGGCCTCTACAATGGCCAGCAACACACCCGCGACCGGGAATGGCTGAACCTGACTGCCGCCCTCGCCGCCCCGCTGCTGAGCCGCTTGCGCGAGCAACGCGATCACCAACAGCTCGACCGCATGGACGCCCTTCAAGGCCTGCTCGGCACCGGCTGGTGGGAACTGCTGCCCGCCACCCAGGAAATCCAGCTGGCCCCGCAGTTACAGCACAGCCTCAGCCTGGAGGACGGCCCGACTCGCCAGGCGCTGGGCGTATGGCTGGAACAGATTCACCCCGCCGATCGCCAGGCACTCACCAGCCGCCTGCACGACCTGCAAACCCTCGACAAACCACTGCTGACCAGCGTGCGCCTGCAACGCACCGACGCCGAGCACAACCCCCTCTGGTACCGCCTGCAGGGCCACGTGCTGGGGATGGGCGATCAGCGACGCTGGGTCGGTTTCATGCTCGACATCAGCGACATCAAGAACCAGCAACAGCAAGCCGCTGCCGCCCATGCGCGCCTGGATAACCTCATCGCCAGTTCACCGGCGGTGATCTATGTGCAGCGCTATGTCAGCGGCGCCCTGCACCCGGCGTTTTTCAGTGACAGCCTGCTGCCGCTGTTGGGCTGGACGCTGGACGACTGCAACCACGACAGCCTGGCGTCATTGATCCACCCCGAAGACCGCGACCTTTACTTTGAACGTACCCGCCGACTCCTGCGCGAAGGCGCCGTGCGCAGCCGCTACCGCCTGCGCGACAAACAGGGCCACTACCATTGGCTGCTGGATGAAGCCAAATTACTGCGCGACGACCTCGGGTTGCCGCTAGAAGCCGTCGGCCTGTGGCTGGATGTCACCGAGGCGACCCTGGCCGCCGAGCAGATCAAGCAGAGCGAAGAGCGCTACCGCATCTTGGTTGAAGACTCGCCGGCGATGATCTGCCGCTATCGCCCGGACCTGACCCTGACCTTCGGCAACACGCCGCTGGCCAACTACCTGGAGTGCCTGCCTGCACAACTGCCGGGGTTGAACCTGGGCCATTGGCTGTCGGATGAACAGCGCCAGGCCTTTGTGCAGCGCATCAGCCAGCTGACCCCGGAATTCCCGGTCAGCACCGCCGAGATCAGCCTGGAATTGCCCGGCCGCGAACATGCCTGGTGGGTGTGGTCGGACCGTGGCGTATTTGACGAACAAGGCGTGCTGGTGGAAGTGCAAGCGGTGGGCCGCGACAACACCGAAGTGCGCCGCTCCCAGCAGCAACTGACCCAGAGCGCCAAGATGGCCACCTTGGGCGAAATGGCCACGGGCCTGGCCCATGAAATCAACCAGCCGCTCAACGTGATGCGCATGGCCATCGTCAATGTGCTCAAGCGCCTGGCCAGCGGTGATGCGCAGGTCGACTACCTCACCGAAAAACTGCAGCGCATCGACGCCCAGGTTCAGCGGGCGGCGCGGGTGGTGGACCATATGCGCGTGTTTGGCCGCCGCTCGGAAATCGAACAACAGCCCTTCGACCCGTCACAGGCGGTGGAAGGCACGCTGTCGCTGCTGGGCGAAGGGCTGCGCGGTAAAGGTGTGGACGTGCGCGTCACCCCGGCGGACTTTACGGTGCAGGTCAAAGGTCATGTCGACCAGCTTGAGCAGGTGCTGATCAACCTGATGGTCAATGCCCGTGACGCGTTGTTGAGCAAACACGAAAAGGACCCGGCGTTCCGCCCGTGGATCGCACTGCATTGCGAACATGACAGCCGCCATGTGCGGCTCTGGGTGGAAGACAACGGCGGCGGGATCGACCCCCGGTTGATCGAGCGGATTTTCGAGCCGTTCTTCACCACCAAACCGATCGGCGTGGGCACGGGGTTGGGGTTGTCGGTGAGTTACGGGATTGTGGAGAACATGGGCGGACGCTTGAGCGTCGTCAATGGGCCGGCAGGGGCACGGTTTTGTGTGGAGCTGCCGGTGGATCAGATCACCAGGTAGGCGCGGCCCATATGGCAGCTGAGGTTGGCGCCGACTTCGGCGTTGCCGAGGCTGATGCCCAGGGCTTTGAGCAAGGTGTTGACGATGGGGTCCAGGATCGGCGCGAGCAGGTTCTGGATTGCCCCGACCAATGTCGTCGTAATCGTCGTCAAAAGGCCTGCGACCCCGGCAAGCGCGCCGCTTGAAACAGACCCGCTGGGCGGTGCATAGGTCACTTGGAGACCGGCCAAGGTCCCGCTGAGGCTCGCAACGATATCACCCGTCGGCAGCAGCGTCTGATAGGTCGGTGCGAGATTCATCTCTGCGACCGGTAAATAGAACAGGTTGCCCGTTTGAGAACCGATAGTGGATTGGGCTTTCAACATAAGCCCGCCCCCTACGTTGGCAGTTCGTGCGCCACAAAGAACCACCAGCAGGCAATGCCTGGAACCGATATCGATCAGGCGTATGGGCTGGACGGCAACGGGTGCCGCCGAAGCAAAGGCAGCCGCCGCATCAATACTGCCGACCGTCAGCGTGGCAAGCGTGGTGCTGGCTTGTACGGTCAATGATTTCGTTGCGCTACTGACACAACTGAAATCAGTGACGTGGCTTTCCGCGCCACCCGCTTCAATCAGAATATCGAGCTTGCTGGCGATCTCGACATCGGTGGAGTCACATGCGACCGCACACAGTACCGAGCTCACCACGCCGGCAAGATTCAAATGCAGCAGGTTGTTGACCACACCGGCAATGGGCGTTGCCAGGCTTGTGACTGCCGAAGCCAGTGCAGAAACCGTCTTCAATACGGGCAATTCGATGGAAATTAAGGTCCTGACCTGCGCGGTCCGTACATAAATTTGATCCGTCGGCGGGTTCTTCGACAACCCCGCCTTGGCCTTCGCGGGATTACCAACCGCCGACATCTGGGGTGGTTCGATGACTTTGGTCTGGATGGAAACACTGCCCACCAAAGGGATATTCAACTGGGCCGCCGCGTTCACCGCATTCTTGCTGCTGGAAAGCTGCGCCGCCGTCTGTAGCAACTGGAACAACTGGATATTGGTATTCAAGGCAGCCGCCGGCGTGCCTGTCGTCATCTTCAACAAATCGCCGACGGTCAGCAACTTGGTATTGGGCGCAATCGCCTGGATCTTGATCGTATCGTTGATCACGGCCGCTACCGCAGAACCGTTTTTTTGCATCACCTTCACCACGGCATCGATCAAGTCGTTAGCTGAAACAGCGGTCGCCAGTAAAGCTTCGTAGTCACCCGCCTTTACGTTCAATTTGAGCGCCAACTGGTCCAGATAGCCGAGCAGGTTTACGCTGGTATCCGCCAACCCCTTCCAACTGGTCGCATCGAGCGTAAGCGTGCCCCCCAGCAAGCGACCGATCACCACGTTCAAAATGGCTGACTTGCTGGAGTCAATCGTGCCCAATGTGCTGCGAATCGTCAGTTGCGCCACTGGCGGCGCATACGCGGCCACGGCGGTCGCACTCAGCATCATCTGGCTGGAAACCGGGGCGCCGCTGAACATGCTCCAGATACCCGTGGCGATGCTGGTCATCACGCTGCGCGTGGCAACCACGCGTACGGCATCGTTTTTGGTCGCGTCAGGGGTAAACACACGCACGCTGTTGGCATTGGTCGTTAATAGGCCGCAGGTCACGACCAGGCCACGACTGTTGTCGCCGGCGACCACGGTGAAGCCATTGCGCGCGGCGTTTTCCTTGGCGTAGTCGTTCGCGGTGGTGGTGGGGCTGCACAGGCCGCCACGACCGGCGGCTTCCAGGGCCGACGTGTCGGCGATGGACTGCAACTTGCGCTTTTCCATGTACAGGCGGCCGCTGTCCACCACCAGTAGCATGAAGACCAGCGCCACCGCCAGGGTGCCCGCTGCCATCAAGCCAATCGCACCGCGCTGCCTGGAACGAAGTCGGGGAGACATCAGGCACTCCTTAGCGCTTACTCTCCGTAGTTGCTTGGAGTGTAGACAAAGGCTGGCCAGTCGCCACAGATTGATGAGGTTTGGTGGGGTGATGGGGCTGCTTCGCAGCCCAGCGCGGGGCAAGCCCGCTCACCACAATAAAACCAGGTCCAACACAAAACCGTCGGAGGGGTTTAGTGG
>NZ_JBYVMD010000046.1:0-44038 GCF_058145955.1 Pseudomonas sp. A39 | reverse complement strand
CACAAGAGGACTCGCCGGGTGACGAGAAATCTTGTTCCCTACGCAGGCGCTAACCTGATCAGGTTCAACGGGATCCGGTATTTACCGATCTCAGCCTTCCAACAAGGCACCCCGACAAGAACGCGGCCAGTCTAGACCATGCCATGGGGAAATTGCCAATGGCGGTGCATTCAGCGTGATGAATGGCTCTTTTGCAGGATTGTTGTGTGGTGATCGCGCCACTACACTCGGTGACTGCTCAAGCCCTTGACGCTAGGCGTTCGCCGACTTAGCCTTGAGCGCCAAATTACAATCGTAATATTCAAACTAGGGATCGCCTCATGCTGCGCAAACTTTCACTGGCTCTCGCCGTGTCTTGTGCGACCAACGGAATGGTCTGGGCAGCTGAAGCGCCCTTGTCCGCCAAAACTGATTTGGTCAGCGTCTACCAGGAAGCGGTGGACAACAACGCCGACCTGGCCGCTGCCCGCGCCCAGTACGGCGCGCAAAAAGAAGTGGTGCCCCAGGCCCGTGCCGGGCTGCTGCCCAACCTGTCGGGCGGTGCCGATATCAACAACGTGCGCACCCAGATCGACACCCCGGCCGCCACCGCCAACCGCGATGCGCATTCCTGGCGCGCGACCTTGAGCCAGCCGCTGTTCCGCGCCGACCGCTGGTTCCAGTTGCAGGCTGCCGAGGCCACCAACGAACAGGCCGCGCTGCAATTGTCGGCCACGGAACAAAACCTGATCCTGCAAAGCGCCGAAAGCTACTTTGCCGTGCTGCGCGCCCAAGACAACCTGGCCTCGACCAAGGCCGAAGAAAACGCCTTCAAGCGCCAGCTGGACCAGTCCAACGAGCGCTTTGACGTGGGCCTGTCGGACAAGACCGACGTGCTGCAATCCCAAGCCAGCTACGACACTGCCCGTGCCAATCGGATCCTGGCCCAGCGCCAAGTGGAAGACGCCTTTGAAGCACTGATCACCCTGACCAACCGCCAGTACAACTCGATCCAGGGCATCGTCCACACGCTGCCGGTGCTACCGCCGCTGCCAAACGACGCCAAGGCCTGGGTTGAAACCGCCGGCCGCCAGAACCTTAACCTGCTCGCCAGCAACTACGCCGTTACCGCCGCCGAAGAAACCCTCAAGCAGCGCAAGGCCGGGCATGCCCCGACGCTCGACGCAGTGGCGCAATATGAAAAAGGCGATAACGACGCCCTTGGTTTCAGCAACCCGAATGCCTTCGGCACCCCCTATCGCGGCGATGTGGAACAACGCACCATCGGCCTGCGCCTGAACATCCCGCTCTACAGCGGTGGGCTGACCAGTTCACAAGTGCGTGAATCCTACTCGCGCCTGGGCCAGACCGAGCAACAGCGCGAAGGCCTGCGCCGCCAGGTGGTGGAAAACACCCGCAACCTGCACCGTGCGGTGAACACCGATGTGGAACAGGTACAGGCACGCCGCCAGTCGATCATCTCCAACCAGAGCGCGGTGGAAGCCACGGAAATCGGTTACCAGGTGGGGACGCGCAACATCGTCGACGTCTTGGATTCCCAACGCCAGCTCTACGCATCGGTGCGCAACTACAACAACAGCCGCTATGACTACATCCTCGACAACCTGCGCTTGAAGCAGGCGGCGGGCACCTTGAACCCAGGTGACCTGCAGGACTTGGCGCGCTACCTCAAGGCTGACTACAACCCCGACCGCGACTTCCTGCCGCCGGACCTGGCCAAGGCGGCGGCCGAACAGCTCAAGGCCCGCCCCGCCAACTGAATCCACTGCAAACCCATGTGGGAGGGGGCTTGCCCCGATAGCAGAGTGTCAGGCACTGTATAGGTGACTGATCTACCGCCATCGGGGGCAAGCCCCCTCCCACATTTGATTAGGTGGTGATTCAGTTAGCTAGCAGTCGACCTAAACCATCCAGTAAACGCCTCAACGCGCCCTGGTTGGCCTGCATCACCTTGAGCCCCGCCTGCGCCATCTTGCGGGCATCCTGCGGCAGTTCGAACAACTGCCGTACGGCCTCAGCCAATCCTTCAGCGTCCTCCACTTCTCGCAATGCACCCGCTTCACGCATCATCGCGGTGATTTCGAGGAAGTTGAACACGTGGGGGCCCATCATCACCGGCTTGGCCAGCGCGGCCGGCTCCAGCGGGTTATGCCCACCGGTCGCCACCAGGCTACCGCCGACAAAGGCGCTGTCGGCCAAGGCATAGAGAAACAGCAGCTCGCCCATGGTGTCGCCGAGCAACACCGAAGTGCCCGCCGTGACCGGCTCGCCGCTGGAACGACGCACCGTGGTAAAACCTTGCTGCTCACACAGTTCGAACATCGGGCCGAAGCGTTCCTGGTGACGCGGCACCAGGATCAGCAGCGCGTTAGGATAGCTTTCGAGCAGTTGACGATGGGCGGCCAGCACCACTTCATCTTCACCTTCATGGGTGCTGGCGGCGATCCACACCGGACGCTCGCTGGCGCCCCATTGCTCGCGCAACGCCGCCGCACGCACCGGTAACTGGGGGTCGATGGTCAGGTCGAACTTGATCGAGCCGGTGACTTCAACGGTTTCCGGTCGGGCGCCGAGGCTCAGGAAGCGCTGGGCTTCGGTCTGCGTCTGCACGGCGAACAAGCTCATCTCAGACAGCATCGGCGCCGTCAGCTTGGCAAAGCGCGCGTAGCCCTTGGCCGAGCGCGCCGACAACCGCGCATTCGCCAATGCCACCGGAATGCCGCGCTGGGCGCAGGCGTGGATATGGTTGGGCCACAGCTCGGTTTCCATGATCACCGCCAGTTTCGGCTGCACACGATCAAGGAAACGCTTGGCGGCGCACGGCAAGTCATAGGGCAAGTAGCAGTGCTGAATTCGAGGTTCATTGGCAAACAGTGCCTGGATGCGCTCGGAACCGGTCGGCGTCATGCAGGTAACGGTGATCGGCAACGTCGGATAGCGTTCCAGCAACCCGCGCACCATCGGCGCGGCAGCGATGCTTTCGCCCACCGATACCGCATGCACCCAGATCCCGCCCGGCTGCATCACCGGCAAGCCATAGGAGAAGCGCTCGCCAACGCGCTTGGCGTAGGCCGGCGCCTTGCGCGCGCGCAGCCACAGACGTAAAGCCACCAAGGGCAGCGCCAGGTAAAACAGACAGCTGTAGAGAGTTCTATTCATGGCGGCGGAGTTTATCGGCTTTTTCAGTCGATCGCCTGCAAGCACTCGGCAAATCGTTTGGCCAGGAAGCGCGCGGCGGGCCCCAGATGCTCGTCGCGCCGCCACACCAGCTCCACCACCAGGGCCGGCGGCGTCCATTCGCTGTCCAGTTCCACCATCTGTTGCTGATAGGTCGGGTACTGCACGATATGCCGGGGCAGCCAGGCCCAGCCCAGGCCACTCATCAACCATTCGGCCAGCACGTAGAAACTGTCGGCACGCCACACCAGCGGACTGGCCGCTTCGCTGCCGGGGTAGACACTGGTCTGGGTCGACATCAGCAACTGCCGGAACTGCGCCAGGCGCTGGCAGGTCACGTACGTTTCCTTGGCCAGCGGGTGATTCACGCCGCACACGGTGACCATCTCCACGCTGCCGACCACCCGCCGTTCGAGGGCTTCGGGGATCTGGTCGTGGTAGAACAGCAAGCCTAAATCAGCCTGGCGCTCCACCAGTTTGCGCGCCACATCGCCCTGGGCCGCGCTGGACAGTTGCACCTCCAGCAACGGGTATTGCACGGCCAGTGCCTCCAGGCTATCGAGCACCGGCTGGAACAACATCGCTTCATCCTGGGCCAGGCGCAGGCAAGCCTCCTCGCCGCGTGTCAATGACAGCGCCCGGCCATTGAGCCGCTCGCACTGGCGCAGCACTTCGCGCGCTTCCTCCAGCAACACGCTGCCGGCTTCGGTCAGCCGCGGCTGGCGGCCGCTGCTACGCTCGAACAGGCTCACGCCCAGGTCCGTCTCCAGCATCGCAATCGCGTTACTGACCGCCGATTGGGCCTTGCGCTGCTGGCGCGCTACCGCCGAAAACGAACGCTGCTCGGCGACGCTGACAAACAGGCGCATCTGCTCCAGATCCCATTGCACGCTCATGGTTCAACCCATCTCTAATTCGGATAGGTAATGACTTTACCCCATCTGATTGAAGGCTAGAATGCCAGCCTTATCTGATTGCATTACCCCGAGGATTGACCCATGAACGCCGCTTACTGCTACCTGGCCATTGCCATCTGCTCGGAAGTGATCGCCACCGTTTCCATGAAAGCCATCAAGGGCTGGAGCACGCCGATCCCACTGCTGCTGGTGATCGTCGGCTACGGCGTGGCGTTCTGGATGCTGACGCTGGTCGTGCGCACGGTGCCGGTGGGCGTGGCCTACGCGGTGTGGGCCGGGATGGGCATTGTGATGGTGAGCATCGCGGCGCTGTTTATCTACGGGCAGAAGCTGGATATTCCGGCGATGCTGGGGATGGGCCTGATTGTGCTGGGCGTGGTAGTGATTCAGTTGTTCTCGAAAACCGCCGGGCACTGACCACCTCTCAACAGCCTGTATACTGCGCCTCTTGTCTTGAACACTGAGGTCGCCCATGCCATCCGTTATTTCCACCGACGTTCTGATTGTCGGCGCCGGGGTTGCCGGCCTCTGGCTGAATGCGCGCCTGCGCCGCCAGGGGTTTTCCACGGTGGTGGTGGAAAGCGCCACCTTGGGGGGCGGGCAAAGCGTGAAGTCCCAGGGGATTATTCACGGCGGTGCGAAATACGCCCTGCACGGCGCGCTCACCGGCGCTTCCGAAGCCATTGCCGATATGCCGCGCCGCTGGCGTGAAGCGTTGGCGGGCAGTGGCGAGCTGGACCTGTCCGGCGTGCGCTTGCTGTCCGAAGCGCATTACCTGTGGTCCCCCGGCACCCTCGCCGGCAACCTCACCAGTTTTTTCGCCAGCAAGGCCGTGCGCGGCCGTGTCGACCAGGTCAAGGGCGACGACCTGCCCCCGGCCCTGCAAGACCGCCGCTTCAAGGGCAAGGTCTATCGCCTGGCGGAGCTGGTCATCGATGTGCCGAGCCTGATTGATCGCCTGGCGCAACTGGCCGGCGATGGTTTGCTTGCCGGGCAACACATCGAACCGTTGCGCGAAGGCGACGCACTGGTAGGCCTGAAGGTCGACGGTCGCGAGATCCGCGCCCAGCGCATCGTGCTGAGTGCCGGCGCCGGCACGGCTGATCTGCTGTCCGCGCTGGGCCTGAGCCAGCCGGCCATGCAGACGCGCCCCTTGCACATGATCATCGCCAAAGGCCCCGGCCTGAAACCGCTGTACGCGCACTGCCTGGGCGGCGGCACCAAGCCGCGCATCACCGTCACCACGCACCCGGCGGCGGATGGCAACTGGGTCTGGTACATGGGCGGCGACATCGCCGAGGCCGATGGCGTGGCCCGCACACCGCAGGAACAGATCGCCACGGCCCAGAAAGAGCTGGCGCAATTGCTGCCGTGGATCGACATGAGCCAGATCCAATGGGCCACGCTGCGCGTCGACCGTGCCGAGCCGCTGCAATCGGGCCTGAGCCGCCCCGACAACGCCTTCCTCGCCGAGCAAGACCGCCTGCTCGTGGGCTGGCCGACCAAACTGGCGTTGGCACCGGACTTCGCTGATCGCGTCATCGGCAGCCTTGAACGTGACGGCATCCGCCCAAGCGCCAGCGAGCCGTTGCCCGACCTGCCAAAACCCGCCATGGGCGTACCTGCCTGGGAGCAACTGTTGCCATGAGCCTACCCACCCTGCACGACCTGCATCGCCCCCTGGGCAGCACCGGCCTGTTGGTCTCGCCGCTGGGCCTGGGCACCGTGAAGCTGGGGCGCGACCAAGGGGTCAAATACCCCAGTGGCTTCCAGATTCCCGGTGACGACGAAGCCCGCATGCTGTTGCGCCAGGCTCGCGAACTGGGGATCAACCTGATCGATACCGCGCCCGCCTATGGCATGAGCGAGGAACGCCTGGGACCGCTGCTGCGTGACCAGCGCAAGGACTGGGTGATTGTCAGCAAGGTCGGTGAAGAGTTCGAGAATGGCGCGTCCAGCCATGACTTCAGCGCCGCTCACACGCGGATGTCCATCGAGCGCAGCTTGAAACGACTTGAAACTGATTTTATCGACCTGGTGCTGGTGCACTCCGACGGCAACGACCTGCACATCCTCAACGACTGCGAGGTGTACGACACGCTGGCGGCGCTGAAGCAGGAAGGCAAGATCCGTGGTTTCGGCTTCTCCGGGAAAACCGTCGAGGGCGGCGTGAAGGCTCTGGAACAGGGCGATTGCGCCATGGTCACCTACAATCTGAACGAACAGGCCGAGAAAGCCGTCATTGAGTATGCAGCGGCACACGGCAAGGGCATCCTGGTGAAAAAAGCCCTGGCCAGCGGCCACGTGTGCCTGGAGCCGGGAATGGATCCAATTCGTGCCAGTTTCATGTTGTTGTTTGCGCAAACGGGCGTCGCCAGTGCTATTGTCGGGACCATTAATCCGCTGCACCTGGCCCATAACGTGGCGACCGCTGCCCAAGTCATTCGTCAACTCTGATGCCGCCGACGCGGCCGACCCCGTCGCAAGAAGGAGCCGACATGCCGCGAACGCTCATAAGAAAAAACCCTAGCAACTTTAAAACACTGCCGCTGCACGTCGAAGCCACCCCCGAAGGCCTGAGCTACCAGAGCGTCGGCATGCCGCTCAACTTTGCCCAGACCCTGCAACGGCGCAAGCCGGTGGAAGTGGCCGACCCCGAGCGTTTCGCCCTGGAACTGGCCAACCTCGGCGTGTCGGTGCGCCTCACCCTGCATTGGCAAAACAAGGACTACTGGGTGCTGGTGCGCCAGCGCCGGCAGGACCGTGGCGACGTGGTGCTCAAGCTGATCTCCGGCTACGTGCCCGCCCATGAACTGAACCTGCCGCTGCACACCGCCATCCAGGAAATTGCCGAAGAATGCCTGCTGGAGACCCCGGAAGGCTGGCTCAGCGGGCGCTTCAACGACACGTGGCTGCCGGCGCCCTACTCGGCCGCGCTGCATTACCGCGAAGCCCTGCCCTTTCGCCTCAGCCCGCTGTCCGGTGCAGCCCGCCCGGTTCGATGCGCCACCACGCAGTTGATCGAACGCCCGCGCGCCTATGTGCACTTGCCCACCGCATCGCTGCAATTGATTTACGACCTGCGTCTTGAAGTCCCCAAGGAAGCCAAATCCCTGAGTTTGTTCCATGTGGACGAGCGCCTGGAAGGCGACCAACTGGTTGCCCGCCTCGACCGTCAGCGCCCCGACCTCTACCTGATGCCGCTGAAAGACGGCCAACCCCAGGCTGAGCTCTACACGGTCAAGAAAGACCAGCTGTACCCGGCGAGCACGCGGGGTTTGTACCTGGCGGAAAGCTTCGCCCAGCAGGAAGGCTGGCTGGTGCGTGAGGAGCGGATTCGCTGGAAGGATTGGCTGCGCCAGCAAGGCCTGGCAGCGCCTGAGAAAGAATCGAAACTAAAGCGCCTGGCCCAACGGGTACTGCGCAAGATCGTGCCGAAGAAAAAAGCCAAGGGCTGAATCAGACTGTAGTGAGCGGGCTTGCCCCGCGCCGGGTGGCGAAGCCGCCCCAAACAGGGCCGCCTCATTGTGTCAGGCACACTGCGTTGTCGGGTTTGGGGTGGCTGCGCCACCCAGCGCGAGGCAAGCTCGCTCACTACACATCGTGTCAGCCGTTGAGCAAGCGCTGGTTATTCGCCCGTGAGGGGATTGGCTACGCAAACCACGGGCTAAGGACTGTAGTGAGCGGGCTTGGCTACGCAAACCAAGGGCTAAGGACTGTAGTGAGCGGGCTTGCCCCGCGCTGGGTGGCGAAGCCGCCCCAACAGGGCCGCCTCATTGTGTCAGGTACACCGCGTTGTCGGGTTTGGGGTGGCTGCGCCACCCAGCGCGGGGCAAGCCCGCTCACTACACATCGTGCCAGCCGTTGAGCAAGCGCTGGTTATTCGCCCGTGAGGGGATTGGCTACGCAAACCAAGGGCTAAGGACTGTAGTGAGCGGGCTTGCCCCGCGCCGGGTGGCGAAGCCGCCCCAAACAGGGCCGCCTCATTGTGTCAGGCACACTGCGTTGTCGGGTTTGGGGTGGCTGCGCCACCCAGCGCGAGGCAAGCTCGCTCACTACACATCGTGTCAGCCGTTGAGCAAGCGCTGGTTATTCGCCCGTGAGGGGATTGGCTACGCAAACCACGGGCTAAGGACTGTAGTGAGCGGGCTTGGCTACGCAAACCAAGGGCTAAGGACTGTAGTGAGCGGGCTTGCCCCGCGCTGGGTGGCGAAGCCGCCCCAACAGGGCCGCCTCATTGTGTCAGGTACACCGCGTTGTCGGGTTTGGGGTGGCTGCGCCACCCAGCGCGGGGCAAGCCCGCTCACTACGAATCGCGTCAGCCGTTGAGCAAGCGTTCCAGTCCGACCTTCAACGGGGTGGGCTCGGGCAGCGTGAAGTTCGCCAGCAAGCGCTGGTTATTCGCCCGCGAGTGGCGGATATCACCAGAGCGCGCCGGCCCGTAAGTGATAGTCGGCAATGTGCCCACCACTTCCTCCAAAGCCTGCAACACTTGCTTGAGCGTAGTGGTGCGGTTCCAACCCACATTGATTGCGCCCAGCGGCGCGGCTGGCGCTTCGATGGCCTGCACCAGCACATCCACCAGGTCTTCCACGTACATGAAGTCACGGGTTTGCTCGCCATCGCCAAACACGGCAATCGGCACGCCCTGCTGCACGCGCTCGCTGAAGATACTGATCACGCCGGAGTACGGCGATGAAGGATCCTGGCGTGGCCCGAAGATATTAAAGAAGCGGAAGATCACCGGCTCCAGACCGTGCTGGCGGCGGTAGAAGTCGAAGTAGTGCTCGCTGGCCAACTTATCGGACGCATAGGGCGTCAACGGCGCCTTGGTGGTCTCTTCGTCAATCGAAGCACCCTCGCCGTTGTTGCCATACACCGCAGCGCTGGAGGCATACACCACGCGTTTGACGCCTGCTTTGCGCATGGCTTCGCAGACATTCAAGGTGCCGACGAAATTGCTCTGGTGCGTGCTGACCGGGTCATCCACTGACGCCTGCACCGAGGCCACGGCCGCCAGGTGCACCACCGCCGTTGCGCCGACGGCAGCACGGGCTACCAAATCGGCATCGGCCACATCACCTTCCAGCAGTTCGACGCGCGGATCGTGCAACGGCAAGTTACTGCGCTTGCCGGTGGACAGGTTGTCCAGCACCCGCACGCCGTAGCCCTTGGCAAGCAGCGCATCGACCAGGTGCGAGCCGATAAAACCGGCGCCGCCGGTGATAAGAACCTGCTTACTCATTGTTGCGGATCTTCTCGACAATGGCGGTGGTCGAGCTGTTCTCGACCAAGCCCAGTACTTTGACCTTGCCACCGTAGGCACTGACGATATCTGCCCCCACGACCTGGTCGACGGAATAATCGCCGCCTTTGACCAGCACATCCGGCTTGACCTGGGCCAGCAGGTTTTCCGGGGTCGCTTCCGGGAAGCTGATCACCCAGTCCACCGCGCCCAGGCCAGCCAGCACGGCCATGCGCCGGTCGACACTGTTGATCGGGCGGCCAGGGCCTTTCAGGCGGCTCACCGAAGCGTCGTCGTTGACCGCAACGATCAGGCGATCGCCTTGGGCACGTGCTTGTTCAAGGTAAGTCACGTGACCGGCGTGCAGGATGTCGAAGCAGCCGTTGGTGAACACAATGCTTTCGTTGTGGGCACGCGCATCGTCAATCGCCAGCAGCAGTTGCTCGATGGTCAGCACACCACGTTCCGAACCTTCGGAACGCTGGATCGCACGGCGCAATTCAGGCGCGCTGATCGCGGCGGTACCCAACTTGCCCACCACGATACCCGCCGCCAGGTTGGCCAGGGCCACGGCGTGGGGCAGTTCTTCACCCGCCGCAATCGAGGCGGCCAAGGTGGAAATCACGGTGTCGCCAGCGCCGGTGACGTCGAACACTTCACGGGCCCGTGCTGGCAAGTGCATGGCCGGGTGGCCGGGGCGCAGCAAAGTCATGCCGTGCTCACCACGGGTCACCAGCAAGGCGCCCAGGTCGAGGTCGGCCATCAGCGCCGCGCCCTTGGTCACCAGGTCGTGCTCATCGGCGCAACCGCCGACGATGGCTTCGAACTCGCTGAGATTAGGCGTGATCAGGCTGGCTCCACGATAAATCGAGAAGTCCTTGCCCTTGGGATCGGCCAATACCGGGATGCCCTTGGCCTTGGCGGCCTGGATCAGTTCCTGGTGGTTCTTCAAGGCGCCTTTGCCGTAGTCCGACAACACCAGCACCTTGACGCCTTCGAGCAACTCGTCGACCTGACCGTTCAGGGCCAGGGCGTCGGTGGCGAAGGGTTCTTCAAAATCGATACGCAGCAATTGCTGGTGACGGCTCATGACCCGCAGCTTGACGATGGTCGGCTGGTGGGCAATGCGCTGGAACAGTGCGCGCACGCCAGCACCGCGCAAGCTGTTGGCCAGGCTTTCGGCGGCTTCGTCGTCGCCGGTCACACCGACCAGGGAGGCCGGGGCGCCGAGGGCGGCAATATTAAGGGCAACGTTGGCAGCGCCACCTGGACGGTCTTCGATTTGCTCGACCTTGACTACCGGTACCGGCGCCTCAGGGGAAATCCGTGAGGTACCGCCATGCCAGTAACGGTCGAGCATGACATCGCCGACCACCAAGACAGGGGCTTGATCGAATCGCGGCATGGACAACTTCATGGAGCAACCCACATACAAAATGAACAGGGGCGCGATATTAGCACAGGGTTACAGGAGGCTTGTGGAGCAGTGAATCCACTGAGGGTCAAATGGGGGAGCGGGCTTGCTGTGGTGAGGGGCGGGGCAAGGATTCGACGGGCCCCTCCCGGCGGGTACATTGAAGACCCAATGGGGCTGCTTCGCAGCCCAGCGCGGGGCAAGCCCGCTCACTACAGGAAGCCCGCACACATGAGGCTTGTGCAGCCATTGGATCAGGTGATGTCAGCCGACACCGGCGCATCCAGGCCCATGGCGTGCAGGCGGGCGTAGTAGCCGTTCTGCGCCAGCAGCTCGCTGTGGGTGCCACGCTCGACGATCCGGCCGTCGTCCATCACCAGGATCAGGTCGGCCTTCTCGATGGTGGACAAACGGTGCGCGATCACCAGGGTGGTGCGGCCTTGCATGACCTTGTCCAGCGCCGCCTGAATGTGCCGCTCGGACTCGGTGTCGAGGGCCGAGGTGGCCTCGTCGAGAATCAGCAACGGCGCGTTCTTCAGCAAGGCACGGGCAATCGCCAGGCGCTGGCGTTGGCCACCGGACAGCAATACGCCGTTTTCGCCAACCTGGGTGTCGAAGCCCTTGGGCAGTTGGTCGATGAAGTCCTTGGCATTGGCATCCGCCGCTGCCGCTTCAACGTCCGCCCGTGGCGCGCCGGCCAGGTCGCCGTAGGCGATGTTGTTGGTCACCGTGTCGCTGAACAGCGTCACGTGCTGGGTCACCTGGGCGATGTGCTTGCGCAGGTTGAGCAGCTTGTAGTCTTCGATCTCGACGCCGTCCAGCAGGATTTCACCGCTGGCATGGTGGTAGAAACGCGGGATCAGGCTGGCCAGGGTCGATTTACCGCTGCCCGAGCGCCCGACCAGCGCGATCATCTGCCCAGGCTCGGCGGTAAAGCTGATGTCCTTGAGCACATGGCGTTCGGTGCCGGGGTAGGTGAAGTTCAGGTTGCGCACATCAAGACGACCGCTGACCTTGTCACGCTCGACGGTGCCGTTGTCGATTTCAACGTCTTCGTCCAGCTGTTCGAAGATGCTTTCAGCACCCGCCACACCCTTTTGGATGGTCGAGCTGACTTCCGAGAGCTGGCGAATCGGCTTGGGCAGCAGGCCGGCCAGGGTGATGTAGGCCACCATGTCACCGGCCGAAGCATCGCCACGCAGATAAAGGACCAGGAACATCAGCACCGCCATGGCGGTGTAGATCACCAGTTGCAGCGCTGGCGTGTAGATCGCCCCGGTGCGGGTCATGCGCAGTTGCTTGTCGGTGTTGCTCTGGCTGGCCTTGAGGAAGCGTTTTTCCTCGTAGACCTCACCCCCGAAGCTGCGCACCACGCGGTAGCCCTGGATGGTTTCCGAGGCGACGTGCGTGACGTCGCCCATGGCCACCTGGATCTTCTTGCTCTGCTTGCGGAATTTCTTGCTGGCCGTGCTCACCATCACCGCGATCAACGGCAGGATGGCGATCATCACCAGCGTCAGGCGCCAGTTCATGTACAGCAGCGAGGCAAACAGGAAGATCACCGTCATGCCTTCACGGATCACCACCTTGATCGCATCGGTCGCCGCCCCCGTGACCATGGTCACGTTGAAGGTGATGCGTGAAATAAGGTGCCCGGAGTTGTGATTGTCAAAGTAGCGGTTGGGCAGCGTCAGCAAGTTGTTGAACAACTGCACGCGCAGGTCATGGACCAGGCCCAGGGAAACCTTGGCCAGCAGGTAGTTGCCCAGGAACGAACCGAGGCCTTGCCAGGCGGCAATCAGGATGATCAGCAGCGGCACGGCTTGCAGCAATTGCAGGTCGCGCAGGAATGGCACGCTGGGGAACAGCACGGCTTCAGGGTTGGAAAGGCCGTCGACGAAGTACTTGAGGATGTACCCCAGCATTGGCTGGGTCGACGCGAAAATCAGAAATCCGACGATACTCAATGCGAACAAGCCGGCATAAGGCTTAACGTAACTGAGCAGGCGGAAGTATATTTTCAAGCTCGAAGGGCTTGCGCTCGGACTGGAGTCGGTCATATCACGCGGCGTTTTGAAAAAGGAGGCTGACTTTAGCACAGCTTCTCTGTTGTACTTGCACCCTGCATGACCCGTAGCCCGGTTGGATCCAACCGGCGACATTATATAGCCACTACTTTAAGATGGTCGGCTTTCTCAATCTGGAATGGCTTTTACTGTATGCACTCCAAGCGCCTGATCTATGGCTCAAATCGCGTTTTCGACTTCCTGGTCCTGTGGATTTTGCCCATTGGCTTGTTGTTGCTGCTGAGCTCGCTGTTCTTCGTCACCAATCGCAATGTGCTGCACAAGTTCTACTACGGCCTGTTCAGTGCTCCCACCCTGTTGCTGCTGTGCCTGCGCCCCAGGGAACTCAAGGAATTGCTGCGCGAGCCTCTGGCGATCGCGTTCCTGGTGTTTTCCGCCTGGGCGCTGACCAGCCTGCTCTGGAGCCCGGAGCATCACGCCGACACCGACCTGTTCAAGCGCCCACTGCACACCTTCATGCTGTTTGCCGGCTGCGGGCTATTGCTGCACTACCGCAATGAGCTGTTCAAGCCAGTCTTCTTCAGCGCCGCCGTGATTGCGCTGGTGGTATGCGTGTGCAACCTCGTGGCGTTCTCCAAGGGTTTTGAACCCGGCACGGGCATGCGCATGATCGGTGGCCGTGGCGCCCTCGACAACCCGCTGCTGAGCTCCCACGTTTTCGGCTTTTTCTGCGTCTACTGGCTGTACATCTGCATGACCACCCAGCGCCTGCAGGTGCTGTGGTTCAGCATTCCAGCCCTGGCAATCATGACCTTGACGGTGCTGGCCACCGGTTCGCGCACGCCACTGGTCGCGCTGACCCTGACCATTCTCTGGATGACCTTCGTCAGCCGCAACCGCCGCTCGGCCCTGCTGATCGCCGGCATGGTCCTGGGCGCCGCGGGGCTCCTGCTGTTCTACCCGGAGCTGATCACCAACCGCGGCAGCTCGTTCCGCTTCGAGCTCTGGGGCATGTCGCTGCAACGCATCGCCGAACACCCATGGATCGGCCACAGCTACGATTCCGAGCTGTACCTGACCCTGGCCGACGGCTACGAACTGCGCGAACCGCACAGCTTTGCCCTGGGCGTGCTGTATTACGTCGGCATCATCGGCTTTATCCCATGGATCTTCATGATCGGCTGGGGACTCTACAAAGGCCTGAAAGAACGCGCCCAGCCACTGTTCATCCTGGCGTCCTCCCTGCTCACCTACGGTATCGGCGCCGGGCTGACCGAGGGCGGTGGCATCCTGTCGCGGCCCAAGGAGCATTGGTTCCTGCTGTGGATCCCGCTGGCCATCATCGCCGGCCTGAGCATCGCCCAGCGCCGCCGCAGCGTGCTGCGCATGCCGGTGCAAACGCTCAAGCCCGAGGCTTTCGACCGACTGTGCAGCGATGCCCAGGTGATTGAAGCCGACGGCCTGGGGCCCAAGGTGCTGCGTCTGGCCGACGGCCGCTTCCTGAAGACCTTCCGTCCGCGCCGCTGGTACACCTCGGGCAGTTTCAACCCCTACTCCGAACGGTTTGCCAGCAACGCCGAGCAATTGCGCACTCTGGGCATCCCCACACCGCAGATCCTGGGCCTCTATGGTCTGCGCGACGCCAGCAGCGCCGTCAGCTACACGCCACTGCCCGGACTGACCCTGCGCCAGGCCCTGCAAAGCCTGGACAGCAGCCTGCGCGAGTCGCTGATCGAACGCTTCGGCCAGTTCATGGCCCAGCTGCATGAGCGCGGCGTGTACTTCCGCTCACTGCACTTGGGTAATGTGCTGCTGATGGATGACGGGGAGTTCGGCCTGATCGATATCGCCGACCTGCGCATCTTCCCGTCGCCGCTGCGCAATGCTTTGCGCCAGCGCAACCTGCGCCATATGCAACGCTACCCGCAGGACCGCGCCTGGTTGTTCGAGACACACTTCGAACAGCTCGCCAAAGGTTATGCGTCCGTTGCCAGCCAAGGCGCCACAGCCAAGATCCGTGAGCAAGTGCTGGCATTGGCCAGTCCCGCCGCCTGATAAAAAAGGCGACTATCACTGCTGATAGTCGCCTTTTTCATTCCCCTCGCTACCTCACTTCTTGAGGGGCGCCAGATATAACCGCACCAACCCGCGCAAGGTCTTGCGCCCCCAGAACTTCAGCGGGATCTGCTTGAGGATCTCCCGCGCGAGTGGCCGATCACGATCGGCCGTCTTGAGGAACATCGAGTTCAGGAAGTTGTAGCGCACCGCGTCATAGGCCGGGTGATCGCTGAACTTGGCGTAGGTCTTGAGAATGTTCTGGATCATGTAGCGGTGGTTCTTGTAGGTGTTGGCCGCATGCTGCCGATAGCGCGCCATCACCACGCCGAGGGCGTCGATGGTGTAGCCCGCGGCGGTGATTTTCAATTGGATCAGCAGGTCTTCAAGGGGAATCTGCGGATCGAACCCACCGACTTCCTCCAGCACTTCCCGGCGAATCAGCATGGTCGGCGCCGGCGGAAAAGGCTTGCGGTCCATGAACATGTCGTCGAAATCCAGGCTGCGGAACGGCACGTCGCGGCGCTGTTTTTTCTCCGGGTGCAGGTTACCGTCGCCATCGATCAGCTCGATGTTACCCGCACACATCCCCACCGTTGGCTTGCCTTCCATGTAGGCCACCTGGGTGGCGATGCGGTCCGGCAACATGATGTCATCCGACCCGAACGGGGCGATCAGGCTGCCCTTGGCGCGGGCGATGGCACCATTGAGCGTGGCGGTGAGGCCCTGGTTCTGCTGCACCTGGAAATCAAAACCGTGCTCGGCCTGCAGCCGCTGGATGCGCTCGACACTGTCATCCTTGGAGCCGTCGTCCACCACCAGCAGCTCGATATTCGGGTACGTCTGGCCAAGCACACTGAGGATGCTCTCTTCGATATACCGGCCGTGGTTGTAGGACGCGATAATCACCGAGACCAGGGGTTGCTGCGCTGTCATGCTCTACCTACTTCTTTCAAACCGGTTTCAATGAGGTTCAGGTACTTTTGCTGGAATTCGGCCAGGGCGTGGTTTTCTTCCAGGTAACGGAACACCTGTTCACCCTTGGCACGCAATTGTTCGTCACTCATGGCCAGGTAAGTGTCCAGGGCCACTGTCAGTTGCTCGACATTGCCGGGCTCGTGGGACAAACCGCCCGCCCCTTCCACCAGCGGCAGCATGGCCGGCCCGTTGGAAGCAATCACCGGCAAGCGCCCGCTCATGCCTTCCAGCAGCGCCAGGCCCAGGCCTTCAAGCAAGGAAGGCATGGTCCAGATATCGAAGGCGCGCACATACTTGAGACCGTCTTCGCGAAAGCCCAGCAGGTGCGCGCGGCCGGTGAGGCCCAGGCGCTCGATGTCCGCACGCAAGTCTGCTTCGGCACGGCCGGAACCGATGATGCCGACCTGGGCATTGGGGTATTTGTCCTTGAGACGGGCAAACGCCTGCAGCAGGTGCGTATGGCCCTTGATCGGCACCAGGCGCCCCAGCGCACCGATGATCCGTGCGTCGAGCGGCAGCCCGAGTGCCTGGCGCGCTTGCTCACGCGGCAGCTGCAAGGCTTCGGCCTGGGGAATATCGATGGCGTTGGTGACGAAGGTGGTGTTCTCGCGGGTGAAGCCGCAGTTGAGGCCGACCAGGTAATCCCTGACCGCCGCCGACACCCCGACAAACCGCCAGGCAGGGCTGGCCAACCGGCGGGTCTGACGCCGGCGATAGGCGCGCTCGTACTCGCCAAAACCATGGGAGATCCCGATGCACAATGGGATCTTCAACCAGCGGTTGAGGGACAGCATCATGTTCACTGATTTGAAGCGGTTACAGATGACCACGTCAAACTTCTGCTCGCGGCAATACTTGTAGATTTCCCACATGGCGCCCAGGCGAATGCCCTTGAGCGCCTTCTCGGGAAACTCGAAATACTTGGAGTGGTCCGCCACGCTCAACGGTTGGCCCGGCTGCGGTCGCCCGCTGAGAAAGGCCGACGTCACCTCAAAGCGCTCCGTCGGCAGCGCCTTGACGATCTGCTCGCCGAGGTCGGCGAAATCATTGAGCTTGACGTTGTAGTCCGGCTGCAACTGCAAAACCTTGAAACGAGGCTTCATATCACTCCATGAGGCAATCGGGCTGCTACACGCGGGCAGCCCGACGAAAAAATTCAATTTCAGTCCTGCTTCAGCACCCAAAGCAGCTCGTGACGGCGCACGGCCTTGCGGAAAAATTCGTTCTCGCCGTAAGGCGATGGACCACGCCCCGCCAGTAATTGCTGCAACAGGCGACGTACCCGACGCTTGAACGGCGCACGGGGCTGCAGGTCATGCATCATGCCCAACGCCATGGCCTTGTCTTGCTGCTGGCTCAGGCTCAGCACCCGGCAATAAGGCTCAAGCACCTGGGCGGCATCGAACTGCGGCGGCAAAGCGATGCCGGCGCCTGAATCACCCATGGGCCAGCGGTCATTATCATGCAGATGGTTGGCATAGCCGAGCAAGGTACCCGGTTGCCACTCAAGCCCCTGCAACGCTTGCACCACCGCAGTGTGTGCACAAATATGGTCCGGGTGAGGGTCGAGCACCGGCGTCGGCAACACAATCACCTCGGGGCGCGCCTTGAGCAGCACGGCGCGCAGGTCGGCAATCAGGTTGTCCCAGGTCGGCGCGCCGTCCACATCGCCCGGCAACGCCAAGGCATTGAACTGGCGGAACAGCCGCGTATCGTCCAGCTGCGCTTCGCGCGAGACCTGGGGCTGATCGGGGGCGTCGCGCATAGCCGGCAGCTGCAGGCAAAAGTACCCCAACTGCACGCAGTGCGCCTCGGGCACGCCGGCCCAACGCGGCACGGCAATGCTGTCCCAGGCACGCAGGCGCCCTTTGATCCGCGCCGCTTCAGCCGTGGGCATGCCCATCTGCTGATAGTGTTCGGCCTCGATTTCACCGGCGGTCAGGGTCACGATCCAGCTTTCATCGGCCTGGCCATACAGGCCGAAGGCGGCCAGTTCGGCATCGTCGGCATGGGGCGCGATCACCATCACCCGCTGACGGGCAGCGTCCGGCTGACGAAAGACCCACAAGACAGGCTGGCCGATCACGCGGCAAAAACGACCGCGCAGGCGCAGTTCACCGCCGGCCAATGCCGCCGCCGAACCGGTGAGGTTGAGGTAACGCTTGCCGGCCACGCCGCGCTCGAACGCCTGGCGATCGTCCAGAAACTCAACCGCAGGATCAAAGAAACGGCCCCATAGGTTGCTTTTGAGCTGTACTTCGACGATCAGCGTTTCATCGCCAGCCAGCTCGAGCGGCGAATCGGCGAGCAACTTGCCGCCTTCCAGACGCAAGCCGACCTGCTGGCCACTCGACGCAAAACGGTAGTGGTAGTCATCCTTGGGCGAATAAAACAGATGGTCGGCAAACCAGGCTTCATGGGCCACCCACAGCACAATCGCGAGGATCAACGGCAGCCACCAGGCCACCAGCACACCGGCCGCAATCAACACCAGCAGGCCGATCAGCAGCGCAATGCGTTTATTGCGGCGGTGGCGCTTGAGCAGTTGCTGTTTACGGCTCATACGCTGAACACCGGCACTGGGTTGCACCAGCGCTCCTTGTACTCGCGGTCGGCACGCCCGAAGGAAAAGCGCAGCGGTTTCTCCACCGCCCGCGCCTGTTCCCAGGCGCTTTGCGTATTGAGAAAACTCAGTACGCTGCCGGGGCTGAATGCACGGGTTTCAGGGTCGACACCGCCGTTGACGTATTCAATGCTGACCCACTCAGGCGACTCGACGCGATACACCAGCTGCACGGCAATCGGCGCATCGTTGAGAAACAGCACCGAGCCCATCAGGAAATCCTTGAGCAACGCCAGCACCTCAGCCAGGCGCTCGGCGCCAGTGGCGGGGAAACCCCAGCGGCGCTGGAACAGATCGCAGTAGATGGCCGCCAGTTCCGTACTGGAAAACTCATTCACCGCCCGCACCACGCCACCCGCCTCTTCCAGCAGACGCAATTCGCGGCGCTGGTTGTAGCGAAATTTCTTCGACAGGTCTTCGGGGGTGCGCGCCATGGCCAACTGCTCGGCCTGCGGCTTGAGGGTGCTGATGCGGCCCTCGTTCAGCGCTGACAAGTAACGCCCACGATGGCGCACCGGCAACTGCGCATCGGCGGCGATCGGCAGGATGATCTCGGCATTGCCGAGGTCAAACAGGCCTTTCTTGCCGCTGCGCTTGAGCACGTCCTTGGACAGGGCCAGGTCGCGTCCCCAGGTGGCAATTGCCCCCTTGAGTTCGCCGTCCTGTTCCCAGCCCAGGTAACGCACCGGAATCTGCGCCAGGTCCGCCAACCGCTCGACAACCTGCGGATGGGTCGCCACGCTGCCGCCAAACCGCTGCCAGGCCTGGGCGTAAACCTCGGCCTCGACAGGCGCCCAGCCACGCTCACGCCAAGCCTGGAAGCGGTTCAGCATTTAGACCACAGCGTCATAAGGGTCCACGCCGTCCTTGACGACCAGGATGTCTTCCATGATCAGGTACTGCAAGTCAGAGCCGAAGAACATGTTCAGCGCGTCGGTCGGCGAGCAGATCATCGCTTCGCCACGACGGTTGAGCGAGGTGTTCAGCGACACGCCGTTACCGGTCAGTACTTCCAGCTCTTTCATCATGTCGTAGTAGCGCGGGTTGTACTCGCGCTTGAGCACCTGGGCGCGGGAGGTACCATCTTCGTGGACCACTTCCGGCACGCGGGTTTTCCACTCTTCCGACACTTCAAAGGTGAAGGTCATGAACGGCGCCGGGTGATCGACCTTGATCATCTGCGGGGCCACGGTGTCGAGCATCGACGGGCAGAAAGGCCTCCAGCGCTCGCGGAACTTGATTTGGTGGTTGATGCGGTCAGCCACGCCGGTAGCGCTAGGGCAACCGATGATCGAACGACCGCCCAAGGCACGCGGGCCAAACTCCATGCGCCCCTGGAACCAGGCCACCGGGTTGCCGTCGACCATGATCTTGGCGATGCGCTTAGGCATGTTTTCGATCTTGCGCCAGTTCGGCTTGCTCTCGTGCTTGGCGCACGCGGCAATCACGTCTTCGTTGCTGTAGGACGGGCCGAGGTAGACGTGTTCCATCTTCTCGACCGGCACACCACGGGCGTGGGACACATAGGCCGCCGCACCTACCGCGGTGCCGGCATCGCCGGACGCCGGCTGCACGAACAGCTCTTTCACGTCGTCACGGGCGATGATCTTCTGGTTCAGCTTGACGTTCAGTGCACAACCGCCGGCGAAGGCCAGCTTGCCGGTGTCCTTGAGGATGTCGCCCAGGTAGTGGTCGATCATCTGCAGGGCCAGCTTCTCGAACAGCGCCTGCATGCTGGCCGCGTAGTGGATGTACGGTTCGTCGGCGATATCGCCTTCGCGCTTCGGACCCAGCCACTCGATCAGTTTGGGCGAGAAGTAGAAACCCTTGCCCTTCTCTTTATAACGGCGCAGGCCGATGACGTTGGCGTAGTCGGTGTTGATCACCAGTTCGCCGTTTTCAAAGGAGGCCAGGCGCGAGAAGTCGTATTTGCTGGCGTCGCCGTACGGCGCCATGCCCATGACCTTGAACTCACCGTCGAGCATTTCGAAACCGAGGAACTCGGTGATCGCGCCGTACAGGCCGCCGAGGGAGTCCGGATCGTAGAATTCCTTGATCTTGTGGATCTTGCCGTTTTCGCCGTAGCCGAAGAACGTGGTGGCGTACTCACCTTTACCGTCGATACCGAGGATCGCGGTTTTTTCCTGGAAGCCGGAACAGTGGTAGGCGCTGGAAGCGTGGGCCAGGTGGTGTTCAACCGGCTCGATCTTGATTTTCTTCGGATCGAAGCCCAGTTGCTCCAGGCACCAGACGATCTTGTTGCGATAGCGCTTGTAGCGACGGTTGCCCATCAGGATCGCGTCGAGGGCGCGGTCCGGGGCGTACCAGTAACGTTTGGCGTAGTGCCAGCGCGCCTCGCCGAACAGGCTGATCGGGGCGAACGGGATCGCCACCACGTCAACGTCGGAAGGCTTGATGCCGGCCTGCTCCAGGCAGAACTTCGCCGACTCGTAGGGCATGCGGTTCTTTGCATGTTTGTCGCGCACGAAGCGCTCTTCTTCGGCGGCCGCGATCAGCTTGCCGTCGATATACAAGGCTGCGGAAGGATCATGGCTAAGGGCGCCGGACAGGCCAAGAATCGTCAATGCCACAGGGGTCTAGCCTCTTTTAGTCTGCATGCAGGCGGGTTGCGCCTGAAAAAAGTGTGCTTCCCGCCTGGGCAGGAAACAGCTAAAGGGCGGGATTATAGCGTAAAAGAGGTGGGAAACTGTTAGCGGCAAGCGTCAAGAGGGACTAGCGGAAGATCTCGATGCTGCCGTCCTTGTTTTGACGGTAGATCGTGTAGGGCAGCACCAGCGTGTCCAGCACGCCGGAGGCCACGAATTCGATGGCGATGATAGGGACGGCACCGGCACCGAGGTCTATCAGGCTTACATCGTTGAGGCTTTTTTCAGGCTTGGGTTCGCCATTGAGCGTACAGAACCCGTACATCACCCCGCTGTAGATGCGCGGCACGTTTTCGCAGTGACTGCGCGAATCCTTAAGGTTCTGACTGGCCACGGCGTCCGGACGGAAAACGGTGTTGATGGTTCCGCAACCGGCAAGCACCAGGCAGGCAACCAGCCACAGGACGTTCGATGCATTCCTCACGAACCACTCCTTTTGACCCATCGGCCATTGTCGACGAAGCGGTTCACGCTACCATCGACGGGCCTGGAGCCCCAGTGTCGAAGCACCGATTCGCACCGTAGGCTGATTCCTAAATGATAAAAATCGCCTGACTCACTAAACTCGCGACCTTTTGCGCGTTTACACACTAAGCGCCACGGATTCCGGCTGACTCATGAACAACCTCACCCGTCTTACCCTGTTGTTGCCCAGCCTGCTCGCCTTGTGCGACACCGCCCAGGCAGACGACACAGCCCTGATCCTCGACCCCAGCGTCGTCACCGGCTCGCGCAGCGCCAGCCCGACCTTCGATCTGCCCTACTCGGTGGACGGCATCAGCCACGAGCAGATCAGCGACGGCCAATTGGGCATCAACGCCTCCGAAGCCCTGTCCCGCGTGCCCGGCCTGGTGGTGCAGAACCGTCAGAACTATGCCCAGGACCTGCAGATTTCTTCCCGTGGCTTCGGCGCCCGCTCGGCCTTCGGCGTGCGCGGACTCAAGCTGATCGCCGACGGTATTCCCGCCAGCACCCCGGATGGCCAGGGCCAGGCAGCCACGTTCAACCTCGACACCGCCGAACGTATCGAAGTGCTGCGCGGCCCGGCAGCCACCTTGTATGGCAGCAATGCCGGCGGCGTGATCCAGATGTTCTCCCGCGACGGCGAAGGCTCGCCCCGTATCGGCGCCGAGACCCTGGTGGGCAGCGACGGCCTGAACAAAAACCACCTGACCGCCGAAGGCGCCGCCAACGGCGCAGGTTTCGTGCTGGACGCCTCGCGGATGGACACCAACGGCTATCGCGACCACAGCAGCGCGCGGCGAGACCAGACCTTTGCCAAGCTCAACTTCCGCCCGGATGACGACAGCAAGCTGGCGCTGATCTATAGCAGCCTGGAGCAGAACGGCACGCAGGACCCGCTGGGGCAGACGTGGGCGGCGTACAAGGCTGATCCGCGCTCGGTGAGTGCCAACGCGCTGACGTACAACACGCGTAAAAGCATCGATCACCAGCAATTGGGCATGAATTACGCGCGCTATTTCGGGGATGCGACGTTGCAGGTGAATGGGTATACGGGGCGGCGGAGTGTGATTCAGTATTTGTCGATTCCCAAGGGCACACCCGCCAACGAGCGTGGCGGCGGCGTCGTGCAATTCGACCGCAAGTTCTATGGCGGCAGCGTGCGCTGGATGCAGCCTGTCGAGCGCGCGCCCGGCGAGCTGATGATCATCACCGGCCTGGACTTCGACCAGAGCGAAGACAGCCGCCATGGCTATCAGAATTACAGCGGCAACACCCTTGGCGTAAAAGGCCAGCTGCGTCGCGATGAAATCGACACGGCGCGTAGTCTTGACCCTTACATCCAGGCCAACTGGGCCCTCGACCGCTGGACCCTGCAAGCCGGCGTTCGGCATAGCACCATGGCGCTGGACGTTGACGACCAATTCCTCAGCAACGGCGATTCAAGCGGCAACAAGACCTATCAAAAAAACACGCCGTCGATGAGCGTGATGTATGCGTTCACGCCGCAGCTTCATGGTTATGTCAGTGCCGGCAAAGGCTTCGAAACGCCGACCCAGGCCGAATTGGCCTACGCACCGGGCAGCGTCGAGGGCTTCAACTTCGGTCTGAAGCCATCGGAAAGCACCCAGTATGAAGTGGGATTGAAAGCCCAGCTCAACAACACGCGAATCAACGCTGCCGTATTCCAGATCACCACCGAAGATGAACTGGTGGTCAACCAATCACTGGGCGGCCGCACCAGCTACCAAAACGCCGGCCGCACCCTGCGTCGCGGCTTCGAACTGGGCGTCGAAAGCCAACTCAGCGAACAGTGGTCCGCCAACCTCGCCTACACCCGCTTGCAAGCCACCTACGACAGTGACTTCGTCAGCGGCGGCAGCACCGCCGTCGACAAGGGCAACTACCTGCCCGGCGTGCCGCAAACCACGCTGTTCGCCGAGCTGAACTGGAAACCCCGCGACTGGGTCAGCACTGCCATCGAAGGCCTGTACCGCAGCAAGGTCTACGTCGAGGACACCAATAGCCAGCACGCCGCACCGGCCTACAGCGTATTCAACTGGCGCGCCCGTTTCGAACAGAAGGTCGAACACTGGACCTTCCACCAGACCCTGCGCCTGGATAACCTGCTCGACCGCCAGTACGTCGGCTCAGTGATCGTCGGCGACGGCAACAACCGCTACTACGAAGCGGCGCCAGGGCGCTCCTGGTATGCCGGCGCCGGTGCGGAGTACCAATTCTGATCACTACGCCCGCACAAAAAACCCTGCGGGCGGTCGAAAGCCCCTGATCACCTGTCTTCTCTGCAAGGAACGCTCATGAAACACATCGCGGTTATCGTCGCCCTGGGCCTGCTCAGTGGTTGTGGCGGGCAAGGCATGAAGCACGGCGGCACGGCCGAGGCCCCGTATAAAGACATGCTCAAGAAGCCGCTGCTGGCCGACTCGGTCATGCGTGACGGCGACGACCTCAGTTATCAGGTTCACGTCACGCTGACCGACAATGTCGCCGTGCCGGATATCGCACAGCTTCAGGCGTCCTGTGCCACCCCGAGCGGGAGCCTGTTGTATATGGAGGCCCCCGGCACCCCAGGTGCCGATGGCCAGCCCACGCGCATCACCGTCATGCGCAACCTGGCGCCGGAAGTGATCGGCGAACTGCAACAGAACGCCAGCTTTACCGACGCGTGCGCCCGCACGCCGCGCCCGGACTGGCGCCTCGTCAGCACGACAGACACCCAGCGCCAATTGTTGATCGACCGTGCCAGCCTCAAGACCGTGGGCGAGAAAATCGAGTTCTGGGGCGCCTACGATGAGCCGCTCATCCTGATCAATACACTCAAAAAAATGCCGTATGCCCAGACCCGCCTGCACTGGGAGGTCAGTTGCAGCCGCCAGACCTATCGGACCCTGGCCGCCTTCAGCCTCACGCCGAAAAACACCGTGACCTTCGGCAACGTGGTAGCAGTCCCCATCGACCAGCCCTTCAGCACCGCCGAGGCGGACACCCGGACCCTGCTCAAGGCCGCGTGCTCGCCAACAGCAGCGCAGCTGCCGGTAGCCGTTACGCGCACCAAGCTCATGCAAACCCTGACACCCGCGCCTGTCCCGGCAACGGTGACGGAGGCGATCTCCGCACTGGGCATGCCCGCCCCAGCCAAGCCTCTGCACCACCTTGTGGAGAAGCGCGAATTGGGCTCCTCCAGCTTGCGCACTGAGGTGTTCATTGAGCCCGGGGCGGGGAACAACCTGCTTAAACTCCGCCGTGCCACTCAATTCTCAAGTGCCAACATCACGACATTCCGAGGCTTGTTCAGCCTGACCTTCCAAAGCGAATTTGAACTGCGCGGGATGAACGTCTCGGCCGCCAGCACGGTTGAGCAACTCAGTTTCAGCGGCGACTGGAAGCACATGCCGATCGGGACAACGCTGGGGTTCAAGCTCAAAGAGCTCAATCGCAACACGGCTGAAGAGGACCGCGTGCTGTCCCGCGACGCGACGTGTGTGGTAGCACGCGAAGTGCCGGCCAGCGACATCAACTCGACGCTGAGTGGCACTGCCAAGGCGCTCAATTGCACCACGACGGGTGATAACTACCAGGCGACCAGCACCGTCATGTACCTGCAGGACTACGGGTATTTCTTCACCCAGCAGGACGTCGTCAAGGGCAAATACACAACCCGCACGACACTGGTCAACGCACAATAGCGCCGATCAATAGCGCTCAAGCAGGCGCCGACTGGCAAAGCTGAAGGTCAACACCCCGAATATCAGCACACCGGTCGCCACCTGCTGCCAGTAGAAATTCCAGCCAATCAGCAGCAGGCCGTTGGCGATTACATTGATGAACAGCACGCCCAGCAGGGTCCCTGGAACATTCGCCCGACCCTGTCGGCTCAGGGTTGTGCCGATGAACACCGCGCCAATCGCGTTGAGCAAAAATGCGTTGCCAGACAGCGGCACATAGGCGCTGACCGTTGAGCTGAGCAGCACCCCGCCCACCCCACACGCCAACGCAGTGGCCAAGGCCACGACGGTGACGATACGCCGCACCGACAACCCTGAGTAATACGCCAGCAGCGGCTGCGTACCTTGTGCGAGCAGCTCCCGCCCCAGGCGTCCGCGCGCCAGTGCCACACCGTAGAACAGCGCCAGCCCCAACACGATCGACAACGGCGCCAGCCCCGTCAGTTCAGGTTTCAGACCTTGGACGATATAGATGGGCTGGCCCCCGTCCGAGAGCAATTGCTGGGCGCTGGTGCCGATGAACAATGTGCCCAGGGTGGCAAGGAACGGGCTGATCCGCAGCCCGGCGATCAGCCCCGCGTTCACCAGGCCCACCAGCAGCGCGGCAAGCAACGCACCGGTCGCGGCAAACGCCCAGCCATGCCCGCCATTGAGCAGCACCACAAAGCTGAAACTGGCGAAGTCCAACGCCGTGCCCACCGACAGATCAATGCCGCCGGCCGCCACGGCGTAGGTCATGCCGATGGCCACAATTGCCAGCAACACGAAATTGTTCAACACCAGGCTTTGCAGGTTGCCGGCGCTGAGGAAGCCCGGCGCCTGCAACGCAAACACGCCGACGATCAGCGTGAACACCAGGGGTAATGTCAGCGGTAACCAGGCGCGCAGGTTCATGCCGTCGCTCCCCGGTTCAGCGCGCTGGACGCCGCGACCACCAACAAGATCAACACGCCCTGCACACCATTGACCCAGAAGTTCGACAGGTTAAGCAGTTGAAAGCCATTGATCAGAAACCCGATCAACAGCGCCGCCAGCAACGTGCCTGGAATACTCGCCACCAGCCGGCGGGAAAACACCACGCCAAGAAACGCAATCGCCACCACCGACAACAGCATGTCGCCCGACCCGGTGGTACTGCCGCTGAAAAACGCCGCCGAGCACAACGCCGCCACGGCAGCAGACAGTCCCGACAGCAGGTAACTCGACAGCACATAGCCAGACACACGAATGCCCGCCGCTTCGGCCGCCTGGGGGTATTCGCCGACGGCGTGCAGGCGCAGCCCGTAGGGCGAATGCTGGATCAGCAAGGTCAGCAGCGCCGCCGTTACCAACAGCACCCATGCCAAGGCAGGCACACCTAACCCAGTGCCGCCACTGAGCACATCCAGCAGCGGCGAGTCAGTGGACACCACGGTGTTTTCGGTCAACACCAGTTCCAGCCCGGCCAGCACGTTCATGCTCGCCAGCGTCGCCAACAGCGGCGGCAAACGCAGCACTACCACGGCCAGTCCATTGAGCAGGCCGACCGCCAGGCCGCAGCCCAGGGTCAGCAGCACGGTCAGCCAGAGCTCCAGGCCGGCATTGTTGAGACGGCTGAATACCGCCGCGCACAACCCCAGGTTGGCCGCCAGCGACAGGTCGAGCCCACCGGAGACCACGTTCGAACCTCCGCCGATGATCACGCAGGTCAACCCGAAGGCCAGCACACCAAGAATCGCCGACTGGCTGAACACATTCGCCAGGTTGCCCACCGACAAGAAATTCGGCGCCGCCACGGCAAACCCCACTAGAATCGCCAGAAACACCCCCACCGAACCTCGTCGCAGTATGGCTTCAAGCATGCTCGACCTCCCGCACCGGCGCAGCGGCGGCCGGTACAGCGCCGGTGGCACACGCCAGCAACTGGTCGCTGTCGGCTTCTCCCGCACGAAACTCACCGGCCATCTCACCGCGATGCAGCACCAGGATGCGATCGCTGATCCCGAGCAATTCGGGCAAGTCCGACGACAACACCAACACCGCCGCCCCCTCCTCCACCAGGCGCCCGATCAAACGATAGATCTCGACTTTGGCGCCGACATCCACGCCCACACACGGCTCATCGAGCAGGTACACGGCCGAGCGACGGCTCAGCCATTTCCCCAGGGCAACCTTCTGCTGGTTGCCGCCACTGAGCTGGCTGACCGCCGCGTGCGGACCCGGCGCCTTGATCGCCAATTCCTCCATCAGCCGCAAGCTTTCCGCCTGCTCTTTGGCGCGACTCAACCAGCCCCAGCGGCTGAACCGGCCCAGCCCCGCCAGTGTGAGGTTTTCCAACACCGACAGAACCGGCGCAATCCCCTGGCTACGACGCTCCTCGGGCACCAAGGCAATGCCCTCGGCAATCGCTTGGCCTGGCGAGCGCAGGCGCAGCAACCGCCCGTGCAGATGAACGCTGCCACTGTCAGCCTGCTCGACGCCAAACAGGGTCTTGAACAACGCCTTGGCGCCCGACCCCACCAGCCCCGTCAGGCCGACGATTTCACCGCGGCGCACTTCAAGGTCAATCTGCCGGTAGCGCCGCGCCAGGCTCAACCCGCGCACTTGCAACAACGGCTCGCCCAGCTCGACCTTCACCTTGGGGTACATCTCCTGCACCTCGCGGTTGACCATCAGCCGCGCAATCTCGGCGCTGGACGTATGCCGAGGCTGCACCACCGCCACATCGCGGCCATTGCGCAGCACCGTGACCTCATCGCACAGGCTGTCGATTTCCTGCAGGTAATGGGAGATGTACAGAATCGACAGGCCTTGGTCGCGCAGGCGCTTGACGATGCGCAGCAACTGGTCGACCTCGCGCTTGACCAGCGCGACGCTGGGTTCATCGAACACTAGGATCTTGGGCTGGCGAATCAACGCCCGGGTGATTTGCAGCACCTGGCGCTCGGCGCTGTTCAGCTCGCCCACCAGCGCACCGGCAGGCAGCTGCACATCAAAATATTCGGCCAGCAAACGATCGGCTTCACGCTGCTGTCGACGCCGATCCACAAACGGCCCACGGCGCAGTTCATGGCCGAAAAACAACGCCTCGCCCACGGTAAAACTCGCTGGCAACAGGCGCTCCTGATGGATGAACTGCACACCCAATGCGTCGACCTGACGCGGTGACAGTGCGGCGTACGACTGACCGTCGATACTCACCTGCCCGGCATCGGCCTTGTGGATGCCGGCCAGCACCTTGATCAACGTCGACTTGCCTGCGCCGTTCTCGCCGACCAGGCCATGGATGGTGCCGCGCTCGACCTTGAGGCTCGCATCGTCCAGCGCCAGCGTGGCGCCAAAGCGTTTGTGCAGATTCTGCAGGTGCAACGCCGCCATCAGTCACCCCGCAGTGCTTGGACCTGCGCCAGGTTGTCGGCGGTGGTCAGCAACGTGGCCACATGGGTCTCCTTGGGCAAGTCACGTTGCCCGGCCAGGTAACGCGCCACGTTCTGCACGGCGGTCTTGCCGATCAGCGCCGGTTGTTGCGCCACCACTGCACCGACCGGCGAGTTCGTCTGGCTGAGCAGCGCGAGCACTTCGGGGGTGCCGTCGACGCCATAGGTCTTGATCTCGGTACGCTTGGCATCGATCAACGCCTTGCTCGCACCCAACTGCGGGATGTCCCACGCCGACCAGATCGCCGAAACACTGCCCGCCGGGTACTTGTTGAGCAGCGCCGACACCTGGGAATAGGCATCCTGCACGGTATTGGGGATCACATCGCGCAACTCGGGCTGGATGATCTCCAACTGCGGGTGGTCCTTGAGTGCCAGCTTCAACTGGTCATAACGGATCGCACACACCGGCACACCGTAGAAGCCGTTGAACACCAGAATCTTGCCCTTGCCGCCGGCGTCCTTGATCAACTGATCGGCCAGCGCCTTGCCGGTGGCGACGTTATCGGAGGTGGTGTTGTTGAGGCTGTATTGCGACGGCGCGTCGATGGTGAACAGCGGAATGCCGGCCTTGCTGATGCGCTTGAGCCAGGGATCGATCACGCTGAGGGTGCCGAGGGTCTGGATCACCGCGTCGGGCTTCTGGGTGACCACGGTTTGCAGCTGCGTCACCAGGTTCTTGTCGTTGCGCCCGGCATCAAGGGTGATCGGCGTGCCGCCCAGGCGCTTGATCTCATCGACCTGCGCCTGGAATGCCTTGATATCGAAGTAGTGACTGGTGCCGGTCATGCTCACAGCGATGCGCTTGCCGGCCAGGGACGGCACGGTGTCGTCACCGTCTGCGGCATAGGCCGCGCCGCTCAACAACAGCGCGGCGCCGAGGCAGATCAAACGGGAAAACGAGGAAAGGCTGGAAGGCATACAGGGCTCCTGAGCCACCGGTGAAAGGGTTCACCCAGTGACATTGCAGAGCCCGTGCCAGGATTTTTATCGCATTAAATCAACGATATAAAAACCCTGGATGAAAATAGACTGTCGTTCTTGGGCACAACTGCCCACCGACTGTTGCTCACGCAACACTTGCAGGCGATGAGCATAGGTACCTACACATCTTTTGATGGGAGCACGAGCATCCTGTAGTGAGCGGGCTTGCCCCGCGCTGGGTGGCGAAGCCGCCCCAAACCCAAGCACCTCGGTCTTGCTGAAAAAACGCGGCGGTTTTATTAGGGCGGCTTCGCCACCCAGCGCGGGGCAAGCCCGCTCACTACAGTGGTAGACGATGAGGCCCTTGAGCCTTGCTGCGGCACCTACAGGGGTCCGGTGATCTGCTTAGGCAAGCGCTGATCAATCAGTTGGTACAACGCACTGTCCTGCGGCCAATTACGCATGAACCGCGCACGGTCCTTGGCATACGCCGGGGCGAAGCTGGCGGCGGAGGTGTGTTGGCACATCGCATCAAGGTCGATCAGCGACCAGCGGTCCTGGTCCCAGAACAGGTTGTGGCCCTTGAAGTCACCATGGCTGATGCGCTCGCGGATCAGTTCGGCGAACAGGTGATCCAGCGCCTGCAGTTCGTTTTCCGGCGCTTCACCGCGTTCAACATACGGAGCGAAGCGTTCGATGATGTCCGGGCCCGGCAGGTATTCGGTGATCAGGTACGCGCGGCTGCGCAGCCAGAAAAAGCGCTTCTCCAGCACGGCCAGCGGCTTTGGCGTGGCAATACCGAGGAACGCCAGGCGGTTGCCTTCGCGCCAGGAATGCCAGGCTCGACTCGGGCGCCAGAAACGTTTGAGCCAATGGGCAAAACCCTTGATGTTGTAGCGCTTGATCACCAGCGGCCGGCCAGCGACCTCGACTTTGGCGACGCTGGCGGCGCCGCCGGTTTTATACAAATGGCCTTGGTCCAGCAGCGCATCGGCCTGCTCAAGCACCGGCAACATCGCCGGCGCTTCTTCACGACGAATCGCGCGCAAAGCAAAGGCGCCACGCACCACGCTGAACAGCGTGCATTCGCGGCCGGTCTTGTTCAAAAAGTCCTTGAGGCGCCAGGCGCTGACTTTGCGCACCTGTTTCTCCAGGGCTTCCAGCGGCAGGGCGTGCTCGCCATTGCTCAGCAGGTAGTACACCAGCAGTTCTTCGGTAAACGGCTCGAGATTTTTTGGCAACTGAGCGAAAAACACCCCGAGGTTTTCCAGCACACGGTTGCGCGACAGCGGCTTGCCGGCCTCTTCGACGCGAATCCCGGCACCGTCGATCAAATACAGCTTGCCGTTCTGGCGCAGCAGGTTGTCCAGGTGCAGGTCTTCCTGCCACAGCCCTTTGGTGTGCATCTGCGCTATCGCACCCAGCGCTTCAGCCAGCACGGCGGTTTGTTCGTCAGCCAACGGCGGCAACGCTTCGACGGCGTGCCAGGCATCTGCCAAGCTCTCGGCGCCCTCGATGAATTCGAACAGCAGCCAGCCGCCCTCGCCTTCCTGCAAGCCATCGGCCAACAACAATGGCGTGGTCAGGCCTTGCTCGGCCAGCAAACGCACGCCGCTGAGTTCACGCTGGAAGTGCCGCGCGGCCTTGCTGCCCACCAATAACTTGGCCAGTACCGGACGCCCGCGCCATACCGCTGCGCCGACATACCGCTCGCCCGGCAACACGCGCAGCAGGCTGAGCAGTTGCAGTTGGCCAGGGCCTGCGGCATCCGCCAGGTCCAGGGTGAGGGGCAGGCTCGGGGTGCGGCCGGCGCTTTTCAGCTCGGACAGGCGCATCAACGGTTCTCCTTGTGGCTACGTCGGGCCGTCAGGCGCTGCAGCCAACTGCCGACCAGTGCACTGTCCTCAGGCTGATCGAGGTAAGCGGCCAACAGCTGACGCACCTGCGCGTCCGACCACTGCGGCGCCCGGCGCAACAGCGGCTCGAGGTCCTTGACCCGGTCACGCCAGCCAAACAGCAACGGGCGGGTTTTCTCCAGGTCGATCAATTGCGCGGCATAACCGTCACCGGTCGCCTGCAGGAAAATATGCTTGGGGTAAAAACAGCCGTGCACCTGGCCGACGCTGTGCAGCCGGCGTGCCAGTTGGCCGCAGGCCAGCAGGATTGCACAGTGCTGGGCGTCGCTCAGTTGCGACCACTGCTCCAGCAAGGAATCCAGGTCATTCCAACCGTCGAGCGCGCGGGTCAGCAGCATCGCGCGGTGCTCGCCAGCGACCTTGCGCTCCCCGTAGAACGCCGCCTGCAACGCTGGAATGCCAAGGGTGCGGTAACGGCTGATATTGCGAAATTCGCGGGAAAAACTCGGCTCGCCAAACGGACGGTGCAGGCTGCGCGTCAGGTAGTTGCTCTGGCGCTTGAGGTAGTAGCCGTGGCCGTCGAGCTCCAGGCGAAACACACTGCTCCAGCCGCCACGGCTGGTATTGGGCTCGTCCACCGCCTCCAGCTGCTTGGCCCACAAGGCGTCGAACGTCGCCAGGCCGTTGCGCTCCAGCAGCGCACGGTCTTCAGCCGCCAGGAAATCACTCATTCGCGTCCCTCGAAAAACTTCACCACGTGGCGAATACGCCGTTTGTCCGACGCACTCAGGTGCCGGCTCTGACGGTACTGCAGGTAGAAGCGCAGGCGCTGGGTGGCGGACAGGTGATACTTGGCCACCTTGTCCAGGCAGGCCAGGTCTTTAGTGATACGGTACTTGAGCCAGAACCCGCGCCAGAAATCGCCGTTGGGGCAATCGATCAGGTACAGCGTGGACTGGTCGTCGATCAGCAGGTTGCGCCACTTCAAGTCGTTATGGGTAAAGCGGTGATCGTGCATGGTGCGCGTGTATTCGGCGAGCTGGCGGCTCACCGCGTCGACCCACTTGGGGTCGCGCAGGCGTGCATCGTTACGCTCGGCCAATACCGAAAGGTCTTCGGTTTTCGGCAACTCGCGCGTGATCATCGCGCCGCGTTCGTAGGCCAGGCCCTTACGCTCCAGCCCCCAGGCCACGACGTCAGCGGTGGGAATGCCCCACTTGGCGAAACGCTTGAGGTTCTGCCATTCGGACTTGACCCGCGGCTTGCCCAGGTAACGCCGCAGGCCCTTGCCGGCGCCGGTGTAGCGCTTGACGTAGTAATTGATCCCGCCGCGCTCCACGCGGATCACTTCCGACAACGGGTCGCGGGTCAGCCGCTCGCCTTGCAGGGCGAATACCGCTTCGAGGCTTCCAAAATCATCCGCCAGGGTGGCGTAAGCAGGTTCCAGGTTCCAACCCGCCATCAGATCGCGTCCCCATAACGTTGCTTGCGCGCATACAGCTTGTCGGCCTTGCGCTGCATCAGGCTCAACGATGCCGATTGCTCGGCCAGGATCTGGCGCAATGGCTGGCGGAAGTAACCCTTGAGGAAGCGCAGTTTGTCGCGACGGGTCAGGCCGATCTCCAGCGCCGAGTAGTACAGCGCGGACAGGTCCTTGTCGCGCCAGCGCAACGGCAGATGGGCACGCAGTTGGGCGCGGTGCAGGTCGATCACCGACAGCTTGATGTTGTTCGCGTCGATGGGGCTGGAGGTGTCCAGCAAGAAGTGGCACAGGTAGCAATCGCGGTGATTGACGCCACCCCGGTGCATGTCGCCGACCATGCGCGCCAACTCGGCCGTGAGGGCGTGGCGCAACGCAGGTGTTGGCGGTTCGGCGACCCAGTTAAGGGTCACGTCTTCGAGGCTGATGGTCGGCGCCAGCTCTTCGGTGATGATGAACGAGTGCTGGTCTGCCGGGTTGCTGCCTTTTTCGCCGAAGGCCACGCCGGTCATGGTCGGTACGCCAAGCGCCTGCAAGCGGTGGATGGCGTCCCACTCCAGGCCGGCACCCAGTACCGGCAACTTGGCGGTGATCAGGTTCTTGAAGATTTCCGCCCAACCAATGCCGCGGTGGATTTTCACAAAATACGGGCGGCCAGCGACCTCGGTGCGCAACGTGCGACGCGCCGCCAACTCACGGAAGACCTGGCCTTGCAGTTTCTCGACTTCGGCAAAGGCATCAAGCCCGGCCCACAACGTCTTGAACGGTTCGGCAAGAATCAATTTCATCGTTTTGGCTCCGCCAGAATCACATCCGCAGCGTGCTGCGGCATGCTGTAGAGGTCGGCCGTCTCGGCAAAGGCCAACCCATTGCGGCTCCAGGCCGCGCGCTGTGCAGTGTCGGTGAGCATGTGCGTCAGGTACTGGTTGAGCTGGTTCTGCTCGAACGGCTCGTCCAGCACCAGGCCGCTGTCGGCTTCGGCAATGTAGTGGGCATACCCACACACGGCAGAGACCAGCACCGGCAACCCGGCTACCAGGGCTTCGAGCAATACAGTACCGGTGTTTTCGTTGTACGCCGGGTGGATCAACAGGTCGGCGCCCAGCAGGAAACGCGGGATATCGCTGCGGCCCTTGAGGAACTGCACGTTGTCCCCCAGCCCCAGCGTCGCGCTTTGCAGTTGGAATACTTTGGGGTCGTCCTGGCCGATTACAAACAGGCGCGTGCGTTTTTTCAGCTCAGACGGCAGCGCGGCCACGGCCTTGAGGCTGCGGTCGACGCCTTTGGTCTTGAAGCCCGAGCCGATTTGCACCAGCAGCAGGTCGTCGTCGCCGAGGTTGAATTCCTGACGGAAACCCTCGCGAATCTCGGCGGCATTCGGCGGCGCACGGCGGTCCTGGGCAATGCCCGGCGGCAGCAGGTGGAAGCGCTCCAGCGGCGTGTCGTAATGCTTGATGAACAGCGGTTGCTGCACTTCGGAAATCATCAAGACCTCCGTCCTGGCGTCCTTGGCGAACACCGCACGCTCGTACTCGGCGAAGTGCTTGTAGCGACCAAAATAGCGGTAGAGCGAGTGGCGCAGGTTTTGCGCCTTGTCTTCAAAGCAGCCGTCGGCGGCGTAGTACACATCCAGGCCGGGCATTTTGTTGAAGCCAATCAAACGATCAACCGGGCGTTTGGCCAGGTCGGCTTCCATCCAGGCGCTGAGCTTTTCATTGCGCCGATGGTTGAAGAACGCCTTGACCGGCGCCACCAGCACTTCGAAGCCGGGCGGGATGTCGCCTTCCCAGATCAGCGTGTACACACGAATCTGATGGCCGCGCTGCTGGCACTCCAGGGCGATGCGCATGAAGTCACGCTGCAGGCCACCGAAGGGGAAGTATTTGTACAGAACAAAAGCCAGTTGCATCAGTGCAGCTCCTCAGCCAATAACAACGTGCTCAGTCGGCTGGCCACACGCTCAGGGTTCAGGCGCGTGAAGCACAGGGGCGACTCGCGCTTGAGGTCGAACCGACGCAGGTCGTCGGCCGTCGGTTGGTAGGTACAGTGTTTTTGCAGGCACGGTGCGCAGGGGAAGTCACTCGCCAGATGAATCTGGCCCTTGCCGTAGGCGCCAGTGAGCCCGGGGTTGGTCGGGCCGAACAGGGAAATGGTCGGCACATCCAGCGCGGCAGCGAGGTGACCGAGACCGGTGTCCACCGCCACACAAGCACGAGCGCCGGCCAATACACGGGCGACACCGGCCAGGTTCAATTTGGGCAGTACTTCAGCGTTTTGCAGGCCCTGGGCCAGACGCTCGGCGCGGGCCTTTTCATCAGCGTTGCCCCACGGCAACTTCACGTCCACGCCCAGTCGCCCCATGCGTTCGGCCAGCTCACGCCAATAGGCTTCGGGCCAATGCTTGGTGTCCCAGGTGGTGCCGTGCAGCAGCAGCACGAACGGTTTTTTCGGCGGCAGGCCGAGCAGTTTGTCGACGCTCAGGCCATAGTCGCCCAGGCCTTTGGGCAAGTCGTAGCCGAGGGCGACGGCAAACAACTGGCGCAGGCGCTCCACCGCATGTTGCCCACGGGCCACGGCCAGGCGCCGGGAATAGAAGCGCGCGGCGATGGGCTCGCGGGCCGAGTGCTTGTCGAAACCCGCCACCGGTGCTCGCACATAGCGGGTCAGCCAGGCGCTTTTGAGCAGGCCCTGGGCGTCGATCACCAAGTCGTATTTGGTCGACTGGATGCGTTGCTTGAAACGCCGCCATTCGCCACTTTTAAGGGTCTGCCAGAGGTTTTTGCGCCAGCGGCGGATCGCCACCGGGATCACCTTGTCGACCGCCGGATGCCAGCTGGGAATCTCGGCGAAGCCTTCTTCCACCACCCAGTCGAATTGAATGCCGGGGATCGCCCGCGCGGCATCGGTCAGTGCCGGCAAGGCATGGATCACGTCGCCCAGGGATGAGGTCTTGATTACCAGTACGCGCAAACTATCGGACCTCGACCGCAGAGCCCTGCAACCGCTGCAAGGCCTCGTTCACCGGCTGCGGCAGCAACTGGCGCATGCAGTTGTAGTGGCCGAAACGGCAGGTGCGATCAAAACACGGGCTGCAATCCAGGCCCAGGCGTACCACTTCGACCTGGTCGGCCAATGGCGGGGTGAACCCCGGCGAGGTGGAACCGTATACCGCCACCAGCGGGCGGTTCAGCGCGGCAGCCACGTGCATCAGCCCGGAGTCGTTGGACACCACCGAATCGGCGCAGGACAACAAGTCGATGGCCTCGGCCAGGGACGTGTCGCCGCTGAGGTTCACCGCTTCTTCGCGCAGACCGGGGATCAGGCGCTGGCGAATGTCTTCACCCACCGGGTGGTCCTTCTTCGAACCAAACAGCCACACCTGCCAGCCTTCGCGGATCTTGGCCTCGGCGACCTTGGCGTAGTGCTCCGACGGCCAGCGCTTGGACTCGCCAAACTCGGCGCCAGGGCACAGCGCCAGGACCGGACGATCAAGTGCCAGGCCGAACTTGGCCAGGGCCGCGTCGCGGCTCTGCGGGTCAATTTGAAGGCTGGGGCGCGGGTACGGCTTGGGCAACTCGGCACCCGGCTCGTACGCCAGGGCCATGAAGCGTTCGATCATCAGCGGGTAGCGGGCTTTGTCCAGCGTGCGCACATCATTGAGCAGCACGTAGCGAAACTCGCCACGCCAGCCGGTGCGTTTGGGGATGCCGGCAAAATACGGCACCAGCGCCGATTTGAGCGAGTTGGGCAGCAGGATTGCCTGGTCGTATTGCCCCGCCAGGGATTTACCGATGCGACGGCGGGTCGCCAGTTCCAGGGCACCGTGGCCGAGCGGAAAGCTCAAGGCCTTGCGCACCTCGGGCATGCGCTCGAGGATCGGCCGGCTCCACTCGGGGGCGAGCACGTCGATCTGGCAGTCCGGGTAGCGCATACGCAAACACTGGAACAGTGTCTGCGCCATCACCATGTCACCGACCCAACTGGGCCCAACGATCAGAATATTCATGTAGTTTCCACAAACGATGCGGGGAGGCTTATGCCTCCCCGCCCTAATAGTGTTTCAGCTCAACCCCAGCGCCTGCCAGATTCGCATCACTTGGCGCCGTTCGTCGGCGAACTGATCCCCGGCCACCGTACCGGCCTCGTTCTGCAAGGCCTGGCGGTGTGCAGCGGAACGGTAGGCCTTATACACCTCACGCAGCAAATGGGCATCGGCGGCGGGCATCAAACCCACCTGCTCCAAGCCTTCCAGAATGCGGATATTGTCGGTGTAGCGCAGCAACGATGGATGTTGCGCAGACCACGCCAAAGCCGCGTATTGCACCATAAATTCAATATCGACGATACCTCCGGCGTCCTGCTTGAGGTCGAACGCCGCCGTGGCTTCAAAGGCGTTGGCGCCGGTGCCGGCCGTCGTGGCCTTGGTGCCCAGGTTGTCACGCATTTTCGCGCGCATCTCGCTGACCTCCTGGCGCAGCTTCGCCAAGTCCCTTTCGCGCCCCAATACTTTAGCCCGCACCTGCTCGAACGCCTGGCCCACGTCCTGGCTGCCGACCAGCACCCGCGCGCGGATCAGGGCCTGATGTTCCCAGGTCCAGGCTTCATTTTGTTGATAACGATCAAATGCGCCCAATGAACTGACCAACAGCCCGGACGCGCCGGAAGGTCGCAGGCGCATGTCCACTTCATACAGCTGGCCCGAGTTGGTCTGGGTGGTCAGCAGGTGAATGATGCGCTGGCCCAGGCGCGTGAAAAACTGCGCACCGTCGATCGGCTTGGCGCCATCGGTTTCAGCCTGCGGGTCGCCGTCATGGATAAACACCAGGTCCAGGTCCGAACCATGCCCCAGTTCGATCCCGCCGACTTTCCCATAACCGACAATGATGAACCCAGGATCGCACAGCGTGCCGTCCAACCGCTGCGGCGAGCCGTGGCGCGCAACGGTCTGGCGCCAGGCCAGGGCCAGCACTTGCTCGAGGATGGCCTCGGCGAGCCAGGTGAGATAGTCACTGACTTTCATCAGTGGCAGGCTGCCGGCGATTTCCGACGCGGCCACGCGCAGGCGGTGGGCCAACTTGAAGTGACGCAGGGCTTCCATCTGTTGCTCAAGGTCATCTTCGGGGATACGCGTGAGCCGCTCGCGCAGCTCGGCGGCCAACTCCGGCGCCAACGGTGGCTTGAACAGGCGGCCTTCGTTGAGCAATTCGTCGAGCAGCAGCGGGAAGCGCGTGATCTGCTCGGCGATCCACGGGCTGGCGGCGCACAGGGTCAACAGCCGACGCAGGGCGTCGGGGTTTTCCGTGAGCAGTACCAGATAGGCGGAGCGCCGGGCGACAGCTTCCACCAGCGGCAACACGCGCTCCAACACCAGGTCCGGGTTGGCATGTTCGACGGCCTGGGCGAGCAGGCGCGGGATAAATGCATCCAGGCGCTCGCGGCCCAGGCGCTGCATGGCACGCAATTGCGGGCTGTTGCGCAGGCCGGTCAGCGCTTTGAGGGCCTTGGTCGCATCGCTGAAACCGCCTTCGGCCAATTGGCGGCAGGCCGCTTCGTCGTCTTGGGATTCTTCCCACAGCGGCAACCACTCACCGCCCACGACCAGTTCGCTCTCTTCACCCTCTTCTTCGTCTGGATCGGCAATGACTTGGCGGAAGTGCCAGTCCACCCGCCCGCGCCAGTACATCAGGCGCTCATGAAACGCGGCCCAGTCGGCGAACCCCAGCATAAAGGCAATGCGCGCCTGATCTTCCGGGTCGTCCGGGAGCATTTGCGTCTGGCGGTCGGCGATCGCCTGGATGGCATGTTCGGTGTAACGCAGGAATTCATAGCCATTGCGCAACTCGGCAATCACCGCCGGTGGCAAGTAACCCTGGCCCTCCAGCGTGCCGAGCACCTTGAGCAGCGGCCGCTGTTGCAGGCTGAGGTCGCGGCCGCCATGGATCAGTTGGAATGCCTGGGCGATAAATTCCACTTCGCGGATGCCGCCCGAGCCCAGCTTGATATTGTCGGCCATGCCTTTGCGCCGCACTTCCTGCTGGATCAACTGCTTCATGGTGCGCAGCGCTTCGATGGCGGAAAAGTCCAGGTAACGGCGGTAAACGAAGGGCCGCAGCATGTCGAGCAGTTGCGCACCGGCCACCTGGTCGCCGGCAACCACGCGCGCCTTGATCATGGCGTAGCGTTCCCAGTCACGCCCCTGGTCCTGGTAATACTGTTCCAGCGCGTTGAAGCTGAGCACCAGCGCGCCCGCCGAACCATAAGGACGCAGGCGCATATCGACGCGGAATACGAAGCCGTCGACGGTCATCGGGTCAAGGGCCTTGATCAATTTTTGACCAAGGCGGATAAAAAACTCCTGGTTGTCCAGGGCGCGTTTGACGCCGACGGTTTCGCCGCCCTCAGGGTAGGCGAAGATCAGGTCGATATCCGACGAGAGGTTCAGCTCGACCGCACCGAGCTTGCCCATGCCGAGGATCACCATGTGCTGCGGCTCGCCGCTGCGCCGCCCGGTAGGCGTGCCGAACTGTACGCAATGGCGCAGGTACAGCCACTGGTAAGCCTGGTCGATGCTTGCATCGGCCATGTCGGAGAGGTCACGGCAGGTTTGCACCAAGTCGGCCTGGCGGGTCAGGTCGCGCCAGATGATGCGCACCTGCTGGCGCGTGCGCTGGCGACGCAGGACACGGCCCAGTTGGTCTTCTGTTTCTGCTTGTTGCACGGCGCCAGCAATCTGCCCACACAGCTCGCCGGGCGCGAAACCACGGTCCAACTCGCCCCAGGCCACCAGCTCGAGCAACATCAAAGGGTCACGAACACTCTGTTCAATCACGAAATCACTGGCGGCGCACACGCGGGTGAAGTCGGCCCACCGTTGCGGCGTCCACGCAGAAAGTCCATGATCGTCGTCCAGCGCGGCCACGGCGTCACGAAATGACTGCTCGGCCCGCTGGGCTTTTGGCAAGAGAATGGCCGGCAGTTCGGCCAGTGTTGGCAGGCTCATGGTCTATCCTTGATCGGCGCGTAAATGGCTTGTTGCTGTGGACGTGATACCGGCGCTACATGAAGGACTGTCGAACAAAGGTTATAAATAGCTGAAAATTCATAGTTGTTGGCAGGGAACATTAAACTTCTACCTTTTCTTGTTCGCAAAAGATCAACAATAACGATTATGCTCACCAGCCAGACCGAGCCATACGCTCAGTCTTGTGTAGTTTTACTACTCGTATATACATTCGAAAGGCTGAAATGGCCGACGATTTGTAGTAAAACTACAGGACGCCGAAGCAACCTTCGGCCATCCAAGAATTTATGTCGTCTGCCCACAAGGCCAGTCGCAAACTTCAGGCAACCGATTCTGGTAGCCTTTCCGCCCTGGAGCAAGCCATGCAAGACCTCGATCCCGTCGAAACCCAGGAATGGCTGGACGCCCTGGAATCGGTTCTCGACAAAGAAGGCGAAGACCGTGCTCACTACCTGATGACCCGTATGGGCGAACTCGCGACCCGCAGCGGCTCGCAACTGCCTTACGCCATCACTACGCCATACCGCAACACCATCCCCGTTACCCACGAAGCACGCATGCCTGGCGACCTGTTCATGGAACGCCGCATTCGCTCGCTGGTACGTTGGAACGCCATGGCGATGGTAATGCGCACGAACTTGAAAGATTCGGACCTGGGCGGTCACATCTCCAGCTTCGCTTCCAGCGCAACCCTGTATGACATCGGCTTCAACTACTTCTTCCAGGCCCCGACCGACGAACACGGCGGCGACCTGATCTACTTCCAGGGCCACACCTCCCCAGGCGTCTACGCCCGTGCGTTCATGGAAGGCCGCATCACCGAAGAACACATGAACAACTTCCGCCAGGAAGTGGACGGTAACGGCCTGTCGTCGTACCCGCACCCTTGGCTGATGCCTGATTTCTGGCAGTTCCCGACCGTTTCCATGGGTCTGGGTCCAATTCAAGCGATCTACCAGGCACGTTTCATGAAGTACCTGGAAGCCCGTGGCTTCATCCCTGAAGGCAAGCAGAAAGTCTGGTGCTTCCTGGGCGACGGCGAGTGCGACGAGCCGGAATCCCTGGGCGCCATCTCCCTGGCCGGCCGCGAGAAGCTCGACAACCTGATCTTCGTCATCAACTGCAACCTGCAGCGCCTCGACGGCCCGGTTCGCGGCAACGGCAAGATCATCCAGGAACTCGAAGGCGTGTTCCGCGGTGCTCAGTGGAACGTGACCAAAGTCATCTGGGGCCGTTTCTGGGACCCACTGCTGGCCAAGGACGTCGACGGTATCCTGCAACGTCGCATGGACGAAGTCATCGACGGCGAGTACCAGAACTACAAGGCCAAAGACGGCGCGTTCGTGCGTGAACACTTCTTCAACACGCCTGAACTCAAGGCGATGGTTGCCGACCTGTCCGACGACGAGATCTGGAAGCTCAACCGTGGCGGCCACGACCCGTACAAGGTCTACGCGGCGTACCACGAAGCGGTCAACCACAAAGAACAACCCACCGTCATCCTGGCCAAGACCATCAAGGGTTATGGCACCGGTGCCGGCGAAGCGAAGAACACTGCGCACAACACCAAGAAAGTCGACGTCGACAGCCTGAAGTTGTTCCGCGACCGCTTCGACATCCCGGTCAAGGACGAAGAGCTGGAAAACCTGCCGTTCTTCAAGCCGGAGCCGAACAGCGCCGAAGCCCGTTACCTGAGCGAGCGTCGTGCCGCACTGGGCGGTTTCGTGCCACAGCGCCGCGCCAAGTCCTTCGACATTCCTACACCGCCACTCGATACCCTCAAGGCTATCCTGGACGGCTCGGGCGACCGTGAAATCTCCACCACCATGGCCTTCGTGCGGATCCTCGCGCAGCTGGTCAAGGACAAGGAAATCGGTTCGCGCATCGTGCCGATCATCCCGGACGAAGCCCGTACCTTCGGTATGGAAGGCATGTTCCGTCAGTTGGGCATCTACTCCTCCGTCGGCCAGCTCTACGAGCCAGTCGATAAAGACCAAGTGATGTTCTACAAGGAAGACAAGAAGGGCCAGATTCTCGAAGAAGGCATCAACGAAGCGGGCGCCATGAGCTCCTTCATCGCTGCCGGTACTTCGTACTCCAGCCACAACCAACCGATGCTGCCGTTCTACATCTTCTACTCGATGTTCGGCTTCCAGCGTATCGGCGACCTGGCGTGGGCAGCAGGCGACAGCCGTACCCGTGGCTTCCTGATCGGCGGCACCGCCGGCCGTACCACGCTGAACGGCGAAGGCCTGCAACACGAAGACGGTCACAGCCACATCCTGGCTGCCACCATCCCGAACTGCCGCACCTTTGATCCAACCTACGGCTACGAGCTGGCGGTGATCATCCAGGACGGCATGAAGAAGATGACCGAAGAGCAGCAGGACGTTTTCTACTACATCACCGTGATGAACGAGTCCTACCAGCAGCCAGCCATGCCGGCCGGTGTCGAGGAAGGCATCATCAAGGGCATGTACCTGCTCGAAGAAGACACCAAGGAAGCAGCGCACCACGTACAGCTGATGGGCTCCGGCACCATCCTGCGTGAAGTGCGTGAAGCGGCGAAGATCCTGCGTGACGAGTTCAACGTCGGCGCTGACGTGTGGAGCGTTACCAGCTTCAACGAACTGCGTCGCGACGGCCTGGCCGTAGAGCGCAACAACCGCCTGCACCCAGGCCAGAAGCCACAACTGAGCTATGTCGAAGAATGCCTGAACGGCCGTAAAGGTCCGGTCATCGCGTCCACCGACTACATGAAGCTGTTTGCTGAACAAATTCGCCAGTGGGTCCCGTCCAAGGAATTCAAAGTCCTGGGCACCGACGGTTTCGGCCGCAGTGACAGCCGCAAGAAGCTGCGTCACTTCTTCGAAGTTGACCGTCACTTCGTGGTGTTGGCAGCCCTGGAAGCCTTGGCTGACCGTGGTGAGATCGAACCTAAGGTGGTGGCTGACGCTATCGTCAAGTTCGGGATCAACCCGGAAAAACGCAACCCACTGGACTGCTGAGGAGACTTTTTGTGAGCGAACTCATTCGCGTACCTGACATCGGCAGCGGTGAAGGTGAAGTAATCGAGCTGTTTGTGAAGGTCGGCGACACCGTCGAAGCCGACCAGAGCATCCTGACCCTGGAGTCGGACAAGGCGAGCATGGAAATCCCTGCTCCCAAGGCCGGCGTGGTCAAGAGCCTGAAAGTGAAGCTGGGCGACCGCCTGAAAGAAGGCGACGAACTGCTGGAACTGGAAATCGAAGGGGCTGCTGATGCAGCGCCTGCGGCGGCGCCTGCCGCCGCTGCCGCACCCGCGCCGGCTGCTGAAAAACCTGCTGCTGCCGAGGCCCCTGCAGCCCCTGCGGCTGCAGAACCTGCCGCCGCCAGCGTTCAGGACATCCACGTCCCGGACATCGGCTCGTCGGGCAAGGCCAAGATCATCGAGCTGCTGGTCAAGGTCGGCGACACCGTCGAAGCCGACCAGTCGCTGATCACCCTGGAGTCCGACAAGGCCTCCATGGAAATCCCTTCGCCGGCCGCCGGCGTGGTGGAAAGCATCGCGGTCAAGCTGGAAGACGAAGTCGGCACCGGTGACTTCATCCTCAAGCTGAAAGTACAAGGCGCTGCGCCTGCAGCCGCTCCAGCACCGGCCGCCGCTCCGGCGGCCAAGGCTGAAGCTGCTCCGGCTGCTGCCGCCCCTGCGCCTGCTGCAAAAGCTGAGGCCGCTCCGGCCCCTGCTGCTGCCGCACCTGCGCCAAGTGGTGCCAAGGTTCACGCCGGTCCTGCCGTGCGTCAATTGGCCCGTGAATTCGGCGTTGAGCTGAATGCTGTGTCGGCAACCGGCCCTCACGGCCGCGTGCTGAAGGAAGACGTGCAGGTCTACGTCAAATCCATGATGCAAAAAGCCAAGGAAGCGCCGGCTGCCGGTGGCGCTACCGTTGGTTCGGGCATTCCGCCAATCCGCACCGTGGACTTCAGCCGCTTCGGCGAAACCGAAGAAGTGCCGATGACCCGCCTGATGCAAATCGGCGCGTCGAGCCTGC
>NZ_JBYVMD010000045.1:0-44188 GCF_058145955.1 Pseudomonas sp. A39 | reverse complement strand
CAAGGAGTTTTCCGTTTCGACTGCGCCGGAAGTGGGGCGAATTATAGACTTCCAGAATCTGCCGTCAACCCTTAATTTGCTTTTTCTATCAAAGGACCTGAAAACCGCCAACATGGCCCCTTAAAGGGTGTCGGAAAGGATAATTGAGCACTATATTGCTCAACAGCAAACACTTAAGCATCATAGCGCCCACGCTTCTATCAATATGACCTCGGACAAACACTTCCAATGACCACCTCCCCCCGCAGCCTGGCCTCGACATTGTTCCCCGTCGGCCTGCTGTTGATCGCCATGGCTTCCATCCAGTCCGGCGCCTCGCTGGCCAAGAGCATGTTTCCTATCGTCGGCGCACAAGGCACCACAGCCCTGCGTCTGATTTTCGCCAGCGTTATCATGCTGCTTCTCCTACGTCCTTGGCGCGCCAAGCTGACGGCCAAATCCCTGCGCACCGTCATCGTTTATGGGATGGCACTGGGTGGCATGAACTTCCTCTTCTATATGTCCTTGCGCAGCGTGCCTCTGGGTATCGCGGTCGCCCTCGAGTTTACCGGGCCGCTTGCCGTAGCCATCTATGCCTCTCGACGCGCAGTAGACTTCCTGTGGATTGTCCTCGCAATTATCGGCCTTCTCCTACTCATCCCCATGGGGGAAGCCAGCAGTGGCATCGATTTGCTCGGTGCTGGTTACGCGCTGGGTGCTGGTGTCTGCTGGGCGCTCTACATTCTATATGGGCAGAAAGCCGGTAATGACAACGGCGTCCAGACCGCCGCTCTTGGCGTGATGATCGCCGCATTGTTCGTCGCGCCTATCGGCATCGTCCATGCGGGCAGCGCATTGCTGACGCCTGCACTGATCCCGGTCGCGATCGGCGTCGCCATTCTGTCCACGGCTCTGCCTTACACGTTGGAAATGGTGGCACTGACGCGCCTCCCCGCCCGCACCTTCGGCACGCTGATGAGCATCGAACCCGCTTTCGGAGCTGTTTCCGGCCTTCTATTCCTACATGAGCACTTATCCATCGCGCAGTGGCTGGCAATCACCTGCATCATTCTGGCCTCCGTAGGTGCCACAGTGACGATGCGCAGCGAGTCAAAGCCGTTGGTTCCCGCGGATTGAATTCTGTTTGAATGTAGCTCTGGCATTTAGCACGCATTTAGGCCATGTTTAAGCCGCAAACGAATGTCATTCATGGAGAGTTTCGACAAGGACAGCGCGAACGCTACACCCGAGAGCGAGTAGAGCCTGCCTCTAACAGTGCGAGGCGGCTATTAAGGATAGGAATGAAGCGAATTTTGATACTGTTAATGGTCATGGCCATTGCTGGCTGCGCCGCGACCACCAAGACAGAAGTAAAACGTGGCAAAAAAGGGCTGCATATCAACTGTTCCGGCCTGTCCTCTTCCTGGGACCAGTGCTACACCAGTGCAACCAACTCCTGCGGCGTCAAGGGCTACCGGGTAATCGCAAAGTCCGGTGACAACTCCGAGGAACCAGGGGATTACCCCTTCGGCCTCAACCCTGCGGGCTACACCAGCCGCAGCATGATCGTCATCTGCAAGTAATCGCTCGAGCAGTCTCCCTGACTGCTCCTATTAAACGCCAGATACACATTCGGCCCTTCATTGACGCCAATCCATGCGGTATCGGCGACAGCCGGCCCCAGGCGAGGGCGTCGACTCTATGGCCGACGCCCTCGCCCAGGCTCCTGAACTGCAGCCGATCAGATAGCGGCAGTGCGTACCTGCAACCACTCCAGCGCGGCACCGCTGAGCAACGGGCTCAAACGCTCACGCACGTGCGCGTGGTAAGCGTTGAACCACTCACGTTCATCCGCCGTCAGCAGCGACGGTTCCAGGCAACGGGTATCGATCGGACACAAGGTCAGGGTTTCGAACTTGAGAAACTCACCGAACTCGGTCTCGCCCGCTTCGCGGTTCAGCACCAGGTTCTCGATGCGCACGCCCCAACGGCCCGGACGGTAAGTGCCCGGCTCGATGGAGGTGATCATCCCCGGCTGCATGGCCGTTTGCGGCGCGGTGGCGGCCTGATAGGCAATCACTTGCGGACCTTCATGCACATTGAGGAAATAGCCTACGCCATGCCCGGTACCGTGGCCGTAGTCCACGCCTTCAGCCCAGATCGGCGCGCGGGCAATGGCGTCCAGCAGCGGCGACAGAATTCCCTTCGGGAAATGTGCACGGGACAAGGCGATCACGCCCTTGAGTACGCGGGTGCAATCACGCTTCTGCTCGTCACTCGGCGTACCGATAGGCACCATCCGCGTGATATCGGTGGTGCCGCCCAGGTACTGGCCACCTGAATCGATCAGCAACAGGCCATCACCTTCGATCAGCGCATGTTCGTCTTCAGTGGCGTGATAATGCGGCATCGCACCATTGGCGTTATACGCGGCGATGGTGTTGAAACTCAGCGACACATAACCGGGGCGACGGGTGCGTGCCGCAGTCAGGTGCTCGTCAATGGTCAGCTCGGTGATGCGCTCGCGGCCCAGTGCACTGTCCAGCCAAGCGAAAAATTCGCACAGCGCCGCGCCATCCTGCTCCATTGCTTGGCGGATATGCTCCGCGTCGGCCAGGCTCTTGCGGGACTTGGCCAATGTGGTCGGGTTGAGTCCTTCGACCAGCTTGACGCCCGCATCGAGGTTTTCCAGCAAGCCCGCAGTGACGCGAGCCGGGTCGACCTGCAAACTGGCGCCTGCCGGTACCGCGCGCAATGCGTCAGCCACTTCGCTGTAGTCGCGCAGCGTCACGCCATCTTGCTCCAGCACGCCCCGCAGTTGCGCATCGACTTTGCTCAGCGCCACAAACAGCGTGGCCTGCTGTTGATTGATCAAGGCAAAGGACACAAACACCGGGTTAAACGAAACGTCTCCGCCGCGCAGGTTGAACAGCCAGGCGATGTCATCCAGGGTGGCGATGAAGTGCCAATCGGCGCCCTTCTCTTTCAAGGCGGCACGCAGTGAGGCGAGTTTTTCACCACGGCTGACGGTGGCTTGCGGTGGCAGGTGCTGATAGATAGGTTGGTTCGGCAAAGCCGGGCGGTCCCGCCAGACTTCATCCAGAAGATCGATATCAGTACGCAAGCGCGCACCACGCTCCGCCAACTTGCCGCCTAGAGTGCGCGCCGAGGCCACGGCCATCACCGCACCGTCGACCGCAACGACACCCCCTTCCGGCGTTTGCTCGGCCAGCCATTCCAGCGGACCGGGTTGACCCGGCTGCAGCTTGACCAATTCGATGCCGCTGCCCTTGAGCTCCTTGCTCGCCTGTTCCCAGTAGCGGCTATCGGCCCACACACCGGCGAAGTCCGCGGTGACAATCAATGTCCCCACCGAACCATGAAAGCCCGACAACCATTGCCGCCCCTGCCAGTAACCCGGCAAGTATTCGGACAAGTGCGGGTCGGCCGACGGCACCAGCAGGGCGTGAATGCCCTCGCGGCTCATCAGTTCACGGGTAAGCGCCAGGCGCTGGGGTACCGTTCCATGGGTCAAGGGCTGCGTACTCATTGTGTCTCCTGCTAACCACGAATAATTATTATGTGTTGCGATAAATGAATCAGACCGCCCAGAACGCCGGTGCACTGGCAAGGGTCGCTTTGATCAACTGCACAGCCTGATCGATATCCTGCTCGGTGGTAAACCGGCCCAGGCTCAAGCGAATGGTACGGCCGGCGCTGCGTGCATCATGGCCCAAGGCAAGCAACACATGGGACGGCGTATTGCTCGCCGAATTGCAGGCGGACGTCGCGGAAAACGCGATCCCCGCACTCAACGCAGCGGCATTGAATTCGCCTTCACTGAAGGTGAGGCTCAGGGTGTGTGGAATACGTTGTGTAGCGCTGCCATTGAGGCGCACGCCGGCAATCGATTCCAACTGATCCAGCAGACGCTGGCGCAAGGCAACGATCACGGCTTTTTCTTCAGCGAACGACGCCGCCGCCAAGGCGAACGCGGTGCCCATGCCGGCAATCTGATGAGTCGCCAACGTGCCGGAGCGCAGGCCGCCTTCGTGACCGCCGCCGTGAATCTGCGCCAGGACTTTCTGTTGCGCCCGTGGCCCGACATACAACGCGCCGATACCCTTGGGGCCATACAGCTTGTGCGCCGAAAACGACATCAGATCCACCGGCCACTGCGCCAGGTCGATCGCCACCTTGCCCGCGCCCTGCGCCGCATCCACATGCAGCAACGCGCCGTGTTCACGCACGCGAGCGCCAATGGCCGGGATGTCGTTGAGGGTGCCAAGCTCGTTATTCACCAGCATCAGCGACACCAGGAAGGTGTCCTCGCGCAGCGCTTCGCTGACCGCCTCGACGCTGATCAACCCATCGGCATCCGGCACCAGGTAGGTCACGGCTACGCCAGCTTCCTGCAGTTGCCGCGCGGTATCCAGGGTGGCCTTGTGTTCGATCTGGCTGGTGATGATATGCCCACCCGCCACGCCCCGCGCCTGGGCCACGCCCTTGATCGCAAGGTTGTTGGATTCCGTGGCGCCGGAGGTCCAGACGATTTGTTCAGGTTGGGCACCGACCAGCTCGGCCACCTGGCGACGCGCCTGTTCAACCGTTTGCCGGGCTGCTTGGCCGAACGCATGGGAACTGGACGCGGGGTTACCGAAATTGGCATTGAAGCCCAGGCACTCGACCATCACCTGGATGACCCGCTCATCCACCGGCGTGGTGGCGGCGTAGTCGAAATACAGCGGACGTTTATTCATGACGTTAGAAACTCGCAGAGCAGGTTCCCGAGAGCAGCGTCTCAGGGGCACGGACCGGGACAGAGGTCGTCAGGTTTAACCGATCGAATGCCATTAAAGAAGGACCACTTTATGTAAATGTGCGTAGGAACGCTCCTGAAATTCAGCTTAACAGGCTGAAGTCGCCCAATGGCAAACAAAAAGCCCGAGGTTTCTTAAGGGAAACCTCGGGCTTTTTGTCGCCAGGCGCGAACTCAACTCGGACGACCGTGCAAGGTCACGCTGCGCTCGGCATTCATTTCACCTTGGCGATCAAAGCCGAAGGGTTTCTGTGGCTGGCCGGTCAGTGCGGCGCGCTGCTGTTGGTATTCATCAAACGACAAACCACGGCGGCTCAATGCTTCCAGGGCCAACTGTTTGGTTTCTTCCGCCGTGTAGGGACGCAATTCAGGTGAAGGATGGTTCGCACATCCGGCAAGGACGGAGCTGACAATCAATAAGGAAACAGCGAGGAATCGGTTCATGGCGGTAGCCCTGCAAAGGAGGTTTCGAGTCAATGAACACAGGCTACTCCGGCCCCTGCACGCTGAAAAATCACCTCCCGTGATAGTTGCTATCAACCGCTTAAGCACCTTCGATAGCTCCACCTTTATATTTCTTTATGATCTATAAATATGGAAATACGTTCATTTACGGAATAAAACTAACCCTCTATAAATGTCGCTACACAGCAACGACACTGTTGCCCACGCAACTGTTGCCCACCCAACAGTCATTCAACAAATCACCAGGCAGCCAACAGCAGCAGTTTTCAGCAGTGAGCCTGCAACCCACGCCAATCAAGGCCTGCACCCGTTGGTACAGCTCTTGCTCAACAGGTTGCAACCCACCTGCTATGAACCACTGTTGAAAAAGGAACTGTTCATGACACGTCCACTGAATGTCGTTGCCCTCTCCGGCGGAACCTGGCGTCCGTCCCGCACCCTGGTGCTGACCCAGGCTGTGCTGGCTGAACTGGCCACGTTGCTGCCGATCCAGACCACCCTGATCGAATTGGGCGACATCGCCCGGCCGCTGGGCGGTGCACTGTCGCGCGATGAACTGCCCACTGAAGTCGAAGCGCAACTGTTGGCTATCGAACAGGCCGACCTGCTGATCGTCGCCGCACCGGTCTATCGCGGGTCCTACCCAGGCTTGCTCAAGCATTTGTTCGACCTGATCGGCCTCAATGCGCTGATCAACACACCGGTATTGCTCGCAGCCACGGGCGGCAGCGAACGCCACGCACTGGTCCTCGATCATCAGTTACGACCGCTGTTCAGCTTCTTCCAGGCGCTGACCCTGCCGATCGGCGTCTACGCCACCGAGGCTGACTTCACCGACTACCAGATAACCAGCGAACTCTTAAAAGCCCGTATTCAACTCGCGGCAGAACGTGCAGCGCCTTTGTTCGCTGCGCACTCCCCCTCTCTGCTGAAAATTGCGTAAGGATTTGTCATGGATGTTTTCTGGTTTCTGCCCACTCACGGCGACGGTCATTACCTGGGCACGACCCAAGGTGCACGGCCAGTCACTCTCAATTACCTCAAGCAAGTCGCCCAGGCCGCTGACAGCCTGGGTTACTACGGCGTATTGATTCCGACCGGGCGCTCGTGCGAAGACTCCTGGGTGATCGCCTCCGCGCTGGTGCCGCTGACCGAGCGCCTGCGTTACCTGGTGGCGATTCGTCCGGGCATCATCTCGCCCACGGTCTCGGCGCGCATGGCGGCGACCCTTGATCGCCTGTCCAACGGTCGTCTGCTGATCAACGTGGTTACCGGCGGTGACCCTGACGAAAACCGTGGCGATGGCAGCTTCCTCGATCACAGCGAACGCTACGAAGTCTCCGACGAATTCCTACAGATATGGCGCCGCGTGTTGCAGGGCGAATCGGTGGATTTCGAAGGCAAACACCTGCGTGTACAGAATGCCAAGGCGCTTTACCCCCCGGTGCAGAAGCCTTATCCACCGCTGTATTTCGGCGGGTCCTCTGACGCCGCCCACGATCTCGCCGCCGAGCAGGTCGATGTATACCTGACCTGGGGCGAACCGCCCGCCGCCGTTGCGGAAAAACTCGCGGATGTCCGCGAGCGCGCCGCACGCCGCGGGCGCACCGTGAAGTTCGGCATCCGTCTGCATGTGATCGTTCGCGAGACCGAAGAAGAGGCTTGGAAAGCCGCCGACAAGCTGATCGAGCACATCAGCGACGACACCATCGCGGCCGCGCAAAAATCCTTCTCGCGTTTTGATTCCGAAGGCCAGCGCCGCATGGCCGCCCTGCACGACGGGCGCCGCGACAACCTGGAAATCGCCCCCAACCTGTGGGCCGGCGTCGGACTGGTACGCGGCGGTGCCGGTACCGCGTTGGTCGGCAACCCGCAACAAGTCGCCGAGCGCATCAAGGAATACGCCGACCTAGGCATCGAAAGCTTCATTTTCTCCGGCTACCCGCACCTGGAAGAGGCTTATCGCTTTGCCGAGTTTGTGTTCCCACTGCTACCGGAACCCTATGCCAGCCTTGCTGGGCGCGGCATTACCAACCTCACTGGCCCGTTCGGCGAAATGATCGCCAACGATGTGTTGCCAACAACAAAGGCCTGAATGCAATGAGATCGACCAAATCATTGAGGAACACCGCGTGACAGCCACCCCCCACAGCGTCCTGCCGTCTCCTTTGCAGACTGCCAAACTGCTGGCCGCTGAATTCGCCCTCACCGCCGTCGAACGTGACGAACGCGCAGGCACGCCCAAAGCCGAACGCGATGCCCTGCGCCAGAGCGGCCTGCTGGCCCTGAGTATTCCCACCCAATACGGCGGGCTCGGCGCACGCTGGAGCGACACCTTGGGCATCGTGCGCGAGTTCGCCAAGGTCGACAGTTCCATTGCGCATGTCTTCGGTTTTCACCACCTGATGCTCGCCACCGTGCGCCTGTTTTCGCGCCCGGACCAATGGCAACCCTGGTTCGAACAGACCGCACGCAAAAACTGGTTCTGGGGCAACGCCCTCAACCCACTGGACACGCGCACGGTGGTCAAGGATTTCGGCGGCTGGCGCGAGTTCTCCGGCAAAAAGAGCTTCTGCTCCGGCGCCAGTGACTCGGAAATGCTGATCGCCTCGGCGGTGGATGAAACCGCCGGCGGCAAGCTGCTGATCGCGGCCATCCCCAGCGGTCGCAGCGGCATCACTTTGCACAACGACTGGAACAATATTGGCCAGCGCCAGACCGACAGCGGCAGCGCCAGCTTCGAGCGGGTACGCGTCGAAGAATCGGAACTGCTGCTCGACCCAGGCCCGCTGAGCACACCTTTCGCCTGTCTGCGCCCGTTGATCGCGCAGTTGACGTTCACGCATATGTTCCTCGGTATTGCCGAAGGCGCTTTCGAAGAAGCGCGCAACTACACGCTCACCGAGACCCGCTCGTGGCATAAGTCCAGCGCCGAAGACGTGCGCCAGGACCCTTACGTGCTGCACCACTACGGCGAATTCTGGGTCGCCCTGGAAGGTGTGCGCCTGTTGGTGGAACGCGCTGCCGAGTTGCTCGACCACGCCTGGGCGAAGGGCCCGAACCTCAGCGAAAGCGAGCGCGGCCAACTGGCTATCGCCATTGCCACCGCCAAAGTTGCCGCGACCCGCCAAGGCCTGGACCTGTGCAGCCGTCTGTTCGAAGTCACTGGCGCGCGCGCAACCCATGCATCGCTGCGCCTGGACCGTCATTGGCGCAACCTGCGCACGCAAACCCTGCACGACCCGGTGGACTACAAGCTCCATGAACTGGGGGATTGGGCGTTGAACCAATCCCTGCCGATTCCGACGTTCTATTCCTAAGAGAGGTGCCCATGCAGCTTTTGACCCTACCGCCCTCGCCCGCCCTCGCGACGTCGATCCGCGCCACGGCCCAGGTCTTCGAAGACCCCAAATCCCAGGCGCTGCTCGACCACATCCAGCAAGTGGCGCCCAGCGAAGCCAGCGTGCTTATCATCGGCGAGACCGGGACCGGTAAAGAGCTGGTGGCACGGCATATTCACAACCTCAGCGCGCGACGCAACCGGCCGTTCGTGGCGGTGAACTGCGGGGCGTTCTCCGAATCGTTGGTGGAAGCCGAACTGTTCGGCCATGAAAAAGGCGCCTTCACCGGTGCCCTCAGCGCCAAGGCCGGCTGGTTCGAAGAGGCCGACGGCGGCACCTTGTTCCTGGACGAGATCGGCGATTTGCCGATGGCGATCCAAGTCAAGCTGCTGCGCGTCCTACAGGAACGCGAAGTCGTGCGCCTGGGTTCGCGCAAGAGCATTGCGATTGATGTGCGTGTGCTTGCCGCCACCAACGTGCAACTGGAAAAAGCCATCAACGCCGGGCATTTCCGCGAGGACCTCTACTACCGCCTCGACGTGGTCAGCCTGGAACTCAGCCCGTTGCGCGAGCGGCCCGGCGATATCCTGCCGCTGACCCGGCACTTCATCGACGCCTACAGCCAGCGCCTGGGCTACGGCCCGATCACCATCAGCCGCGAGGCCGAGCACAAGCTCAAAAGCTACAGTTGGCCGGGCAATATCCGCGAGCTGGAAAACGTGATCCACCACACGCTGTTGATCTGCCGCAACGGCGTGATCGAACGCGACGATTTGCGCCTGTCGAACATGCGCATCGAGCGCCAGGACGACAGCCAGCACAGCACCGACAACAGCGCCGAAGCCTTGCTGGCGCGCGCCTTCCAGAAACTCTTCGAGGAACAGGCCGGCGCCCTGCATGAAAAAGTCGAGGATGCCCTGCTACGCGCTGCTTATCGTTTCAGCCATTACAACCAAGTGCACACCGCCAACCTGCTGGGCTTGAGCCGCAACGTCACGCGCACGCGCCTGATCAAGATCGGCGAGCTGGCGGTGAACAAGCGCCGCCCTGGCGAAAACGTGCAGGGCGAACGCATGTTGCATCTATCCATTTAGGCGGCAATGCAGCGCGTTGTCATGGCTGCGCTCGAAACTGCGCAGCACCTGGAACGAACCAAAGGTCACGGCCGTGGCCTGGTGGGCGCGAATCAACGCCCAGAAATCTTCTTCGCCATGCTCAAAGCATTTGAAGGCCGCCTCGCCGTCCTCGCGCGAGCGCCATTGCAAGTAATTGAGCACCCGGCGCCCGTCGTCGCTGACCTGCACACTCGCATTGATAAAGCCGCCATGGCCCTGGGCCAGGCGCTCGCTTTGGGTGGACAGGGCCGCCACCAGCGCCCTTTGTTGCCGGGGCTCGATCTGAAATTCGATCAATTGAGTGAAGCTGCGATTTTTCTCTGATACCTGCATGAACACTCCCCTTTCTCTGTAGGCGGAATCTTGCGATTCGATGCCACGCAGGGTAAAACCTCTAGTTAAGTCAAGGTCAAGCGTTGTTTGGGAGTTTTTCATGCTGAACAAGGAACTCACCGTCGGCCAACTCGCCGCCCGCAGTGGTGTGGCCGTCACGGCGTTGCATTTCTACGAGACCAAGGGGCTGATCAAGAGTAATCGCAATGCCGGTAACCAACGGCGTTATCCACGGGATGTGTTGCGGCGCGTGGTGGTAATCAAGATCGCCCAGCGCCTGGGGATTCCGCTGGCAACGATTGGCGAAGCGTTGCAGGCGTTGCCGGAGGGGCGCACACCCAACGCCCGGGATTGGGAACGCTTATCGGCGCTATGGCGGGAAGACCTGGATGAGCGCATCAACAAGCTGACGCTGCTGCGCGACACACTCAATGGCTGTATTGGCTGTGGGTGCTTGTCGATGGAGGCGTGTCCGTTGCGCAATCAGGGCGACAAGCTCGGTGAGTGCGGTCCGGGCGCCCAACTGCTGGAGCCCACTCCACACCGCTGACCCGTTCCCAGTGCTTGGAGAGCACCGCGCCGGTTGCCTACAGGCCGCGCAATACGTGGCCTGTAGTGAAAAAGCCGTCCCTCCGCCACCACCGTCAAGGAGAACGATAGCGAGCCATGGAGAGGTTCAAGCAAAGCTGAGATCGGCTGAACACCACACACATTAACGGTGGGAGCGACGCACCGCCGCTCCCACAGGTGACCTCCATTGCTGGAAAGATCGAGTCGTCACTCACCGCGCCCACACACTTCATGAACACCCCCTCCACGCTTTCGCCCTTGCCCCGAACGCCGCGTGATTCCAGGATGCAAGCACTCATCACAAGGAGTCATTCCATGTTCGCCGGATTCCAGAAAGACCAGTGCCACGTCAACGGCGTCAGCATCAGTTACCGCACAGGCGGTACAGGTCCCGGCCTGCTCCTGTTGCACGGGCACCCGCAAACCCACGTTATCTGGCACAAAGTCGCCGAGCAACTGGCTGAACACTTCACGGTAGTGGCTGCCGACCTGCGCGGCTATGGCGACAGCAGCAAACCGCCCGCCAATGACGATCACTCCAACTATTCGAAACGGGAAATGGCCCGCGACAGCGTGGAGCTGATGAAAGCCCTTGGCTTCGAACAGTTCTCGGTGCTGGCCCACGACCGTGGCGCCCGCGTGGCCCATCGCCTGGCCCTGGACCATGCGGCCACCGTGCAACGTATGGTGCTGTTGGATATCGCCCCCACCCTCTCGATGTATGCGCAAACCGACGAAGCCTTCGCCCGCGCCTACTGGCACTGGTTCTTCCTGATCCGCCCGGCGCCGCTGCCGGAGGCCTTGATCGAGAGCAACCCGGAGTTGTACCTGCGCAGCGTAATGGGCAGCCGCAGTGCCGGGCTCAAGCCGTTCACCGATGAAGCCTTCGCCGAATACCTGCGTTGCCTGAAACTGCCGGGCACCGCCACCGGCATCTGCGAAGACTACCGTGCCGCTGCCGGTATCGACCTTGAGCACGACCAGGCGGACATCGACGCCGGCCATCACCTGAACCTGCCGCTGCTGGTGATGTGGGGCGCCGAAGGCACCGTCGGCCGCTGTTTCGAGCCGCTCAAGGAATGGCAGAAAGTCGCCACTGATGTGCGCGGCAAGGCCTTGCCGGCCGGCCATTACATCGCCGAAGAAGCCCCAGAGTTGTTGCTGGGCGAAGTCCTGAGCTTCCTGCGCTGAGCCGTGTCCAGCGCAATGCTATTCTGGCGGCTCATGCCGCCACGCTTGTGTCTGATGACGAATAAGAAAGATACCGTGCCCCTACCCGAAGACCTGCGGGTGTTCCTGACCGTGATCCGCAAGGCCGGCTTCGCTGCGGCAGCTGATGAGCTCGGGTTGTCGCCTGCGTATGTCAGCAAGCGCATCCAGATCCTTGAAACCACCCTGGCCACCCGCCTGCTGCACCGCACCAGCCGGCGCATCGCCCTGACCGAAGACGGTGAGCGGGTGCAGCGCTGGGCCGTGCGCATCCTGGAAGACTTCCAGCAACTTTCCGATGAACTCAGCGACGCGCATCACAGCCCGCGTGGCCGCCTGCATATCTGCAGCACGTTCGGCTTTGGCCGCAACCATGTGGCGCCTGCCCTGTCGTTGCTGGCCGAGCAGTACCCGGACCTGGAGATCCGCCTGGACCTGCTCGACCGTGTGGTCGATATCGTCAGCGAAGGTTTCGACCTGGAGATCCGCGTGGGCGACGACATCCCCGGCCAGCACATCGGCCGTCGACTGGTGAGCAACCGTCGCGTGCTATGCGCCGCCCCGGCGTATCTGCAACGACGCGGCACACCGCACCAATTGAGCGACCTGGAGCAGCACGACTGCCTGGTCCTCAAGGAGCGCGACAACGCGTTTGGCATCTGGAACCTGGAACACGACGGCGCCCAGGAAAGCGTGCGCGTGCGGGGGCCGCTGTCGTCGAACAATGGCGAAATTGTGTTGCAGTGGGCGTTGGATGGGCGCGGGGTGTTATTGCGTTCGATGTGGGATGTAAAGCCGCTGCTGGAGCAAGGCCAGCTGGTGCAGGTGCTGCACGGTTATACCCAGAGCGCCAACGTGTGGGCGGTGTACCCGACTCGCTTGGCGTATTCCGGGAGGCTGCGCGCCTGCGTGGAGTTTTTGCAGGCACACTTCAAGGGGCTCTCAATCTGAGGTCACAAACCCAATCAAAAATGTGGGAGGGGGCTTGCCCCCGATTGCAGGGTGTCAGTCACTCAAAAGTTGACTGACCCACCGCCATCGGGGGCAAGCCCCCTCCCACATTTGGATTTAAGTGTGTCAGTTGAGCCAGGGATTGGCTTGCAGGTGGCGTTGTTCGAACGCTTTGATTTGCTCGCTGCGTTGTAACGTACTGCCGATGGCATCCAGGCCAAGCAACAACGCCGTCTTGCGCAGGGTATCGATCTGGAACGGGATCACCTGGCCATCCGCCAAATGGATCTGCTGGACTTCAAGGTCGATACTGATCTGCGCCTGTTTCGCCTGGCTGACAGCCTTGCCCAACGACTGCAACACCGCCTCGTCCAGGGTAATCAACAGCACCCCGTTACGCTGGCAATTGTCATAGAAGATCCCGGCAAAGCTGCTGCCGATCAAGGCGCGGATGCCCATTTGCTTCAGCCCCCATACCGCATGCTCACGGCTGGAGCCGCAACCGAAGTTCGGCCCTACCACCATGAAACGTGCGCCCTGCCAGGCCGGCTGGTTCAGCACGAACTCGGGGTTGGGCTCGCCGGACGGTAAGAAGCGCAGGTCGAAGAACAGCCCCCGGTCCAGGCCATTGCGGTCAATGCCCTTGAGGAACTGCTTGGGCATGATCACATCGGTGTCGATATTGGCCGCCAGCATCGGCGCGGCCTTGCCGGTGACCAGAATGAAGGGTTGCAAGCTCATGGGCGCGCTCCAAAGTGGCGGACATCTGTGAGGCGGCCGGTAATGGCGGCAGCGGCAACCATCGCCGGGCTCATCAGGTGGGTGCGTGCGCCCGCACCCTGGCGGCCTTCGAAGTTGCGGTTGGTGCTGGAGGCGCAGCGATCGCCGGGGGCCAGCACATCGTCGTTCATCGCCAGGCACATCGAGCAGCCGGACTGGCGCCATTCAAAGCCGGCGTCGATAAAAATCGCTGCCAACCCTTCGGCTTCGGCCTGGTCACGCACTTCGGTGGAGCCCGGCACGATCATCGCCCGTACGTGCTCGGCCACCTGCTTGCCGCGCACCACGCGGGCGGCGTCGCGCAGGTCTTCGATGCGGGCGTTGGTGCAGGAGCCGATAAACGCATGGCTGATGACGATATCGCTCAACGGCATGCCGGCTTCCAGGCCCATGTAGCTGAGGGCGCGGCGCATGTCCTGGCGCAGGATCAGGTCGCTGACCTCCTGCGGGTCGGGCACGCGGGCGCCAATGGGTGCGACTTGGTCGGGGCTGGTGCCCCAGGTGACCATGGGTTCCAGGGTGGCGACGTCGAGTTGCACCTCCTGGTCGAAGACCGCGTTGGCATCCGAGTGCAGCAAGCGCCAGCCCACCAGCGCCTGCTCCCACAGCGCGCCGTGTGGCGCGCGCGGCTTGCCCTTGAGGTAGGCGAAGACTTTTTCGTCCGGCGCCATGAACGCGCCGCGCGCCCCGGCTTCCACCGCCATGTTGCAGAGGGTCATGCGCGCCTCGACGCTCAGCGCATCGACAGTGGCGCCGCAAAACTCAATGGCATAACCGGTGGCTCCCGAGGCGCCGATCTTGCCGATCAGCGCCATGATCACGTCCTTGGACGTCAGGCCTGGCGCCAGGTCGCCGTATACGCTCACGCGCATGGTTTTCAGGCGCTTGTAGACCAGGGTCTGGGAAGCCAGCAGGTGTTCGATTTCCGAGGTACCGATGCCAAAACCGAAGGCCCCCAGGGCGCCGTACGTGGTGGTGTGGCTGTCGCCGGCGGCAATCACCATGCCCGGCAGGATAAAGCCCTGTTCCGGAGCGACCACGTGTTCGATGCCTTGGCGCTTGTCGAGGATGTCCAGCAGTTCGATGCCGAAGTCGCGGCAATTCTCCGCCAGGTAAGACACTTGCCGCGCGCCGCCGGCATCCGGCATCGCCGCTATGCGCTTGGGCGTAGTCGGGTTCACATGGTCGACCACCGCCAGCGCCGTGCCTGGGCGCCAAACGTTGCGCCCGGCCTCACGCAGGCCGCTGAAGGCCTGGGGGCTGGTGTACTCGTTGATCACCTGGCGATCTATATAAAGCAGGACATGGCCCTGGTCATCCAGGGCACACACCGTGTGGGAATCGATGTGTTTGTCGTAGAGGGTTCTGGCAGTCATGTTCCTGGGCTCACTTTTGTAGGCGCTCGCTCAACGGCATGCGCCCATCCTACGCAGCCGCCCCGCCCCATCAATGCCGCCAGGGTGATGGCTTGGAACATGTTTCGTGTTCGATCGAGGCGTTAAAGCGCCCTGAATGTGAACCTGAAACATTTTCTTTCATATACGCCTTAGGGATTTCTCATTCTCATCCGTCTTAACTTAGATACAGCCTGTCGCGTCAGCAAAAGCTACGACTGGCCTTTTTCGGGCCTTCACTGCCCCCCTCCGATCAAGACCCTCATTCACATGTCGAAGAAGTCGCGCTCCAAACTCTGGTTTCTCGTGCATAGCTGGCTGGCATTGCCCATCTGGTTCTTTGTACTGATCGTCTGCGTCACCGGCACCCTGGCGGTGGTCAGCCAGGAGATCGTCTGGCTGGCCAACCCGGATATCCGTGCGAGCAAACCGTCGGATGACGCCGAACCGCTGAGCTTTGACCAGGTGATCGCCGCGATCAAGCGTGACGAGCCCCAGGTGATCGTCCGCTCGATCATCCGCCCCGACGAATCGCACTTTGCACTCAGCGTCGGCCTGAGCTACCCCGACGGGCGTTCGGTCGAGGCTTACGCCAACCCCTACACCGGCGCGATCCAGGGCATCAGCCCGGCATTCAACTTCCAGCAATTCACGCGCGCACTGCACGGCTGGTGGCTGGTGCCGTTTACCAACGGCTATAGCTGGGGCTGGTACCTGGTGTCCTTCCTCGGCTTGCCGTTGTTGGCGTCACTGGTCACCGGGCTGGTGGTGTACAAGCGGTTCTGGAAAGGTTTTTTCCGGCCGACCCTGCGTATCCGCCACGGAGCGCGGATCTTCTGGGGCGACTTCCACCGCCTGAGCGGCATCTGGTCGATCTGGTTTATCGCGGTTATCTCGATTACCGGCACCTGGTTCCTGATCCAGGCATTCCTTGGGGACAACCAGATCTCCATCTCCAGCGAGCCGATTGTCCCGGTGATTGCCCGCGAGAAAGTGCCGACTTCCGCCCCTGGCGTACCGGCGCCCATGATCCCGCTCGACGACGCCATCAAGATCGCGACCCAACGCATTCCGGGCCTGGACGCAACGTTCGCGTTCCTGCCGCTCAACGCCTACAGCCATCTGCAGATTGGCGGGCGCGGTTGGTACCCGCTGATGTTCCAGACCGCGCAACTGAACCCCTATAACGGTGAAATCGCCGTCTCGCACCTGCTCTCCGACCGCACCACCCTGGAGTTCGTCACCGAATCCATGCGCCCCCTGCACACCGGCGACTTCGGTGGCCTGTGGATCAAGCTGATCTGGGCATTTTTTGGCCTGGTACTGAGCATGATGGTGTTGAGTGGCCTGCTGATCTGGACCAAGCGCACCGCCCTGGCAACGCTCAATGCGCTCAAGCGTGAAGCCAAGGCCCAACACAAGCCCATTGCCATCCCGGCCATGCAGGCTGAAACCTCGGAGGCCCACCGATGAGCAAGGTCGCTGCTGTACCGCCGTCGCCGTTGCGCGCCTTCTGGCTGAAATGGCGCTTCCATATCAATGTGCTGCTGTTGCTGGTGCCCCTGGGCTTCATGCCCAAGTACTTCGCCGATGCGGCGCTGTTTCGCGGCGATGCCGGTATCGGCGAGCGCGTGGCCGGCGAAGTGCAGGTCGGGCCCTGGAGCCTGACCCTCGCGGAATTTCGCAATGAAGGCCCGAGCCCCGACCCGGCCGGCCCGATGAAGTTTTTCAACGCATCCCTGTGCGACACCTGCGCCAACCAGGTCAAGGCCACCTACCTGCGTATCGGCAAACCGCGCAGCCTGCGGGCCGCTGGGGTGATCTTCTTCGGCACGCCGTACCGCATGGGCGCCGCCCTGCCGATTCCGGAACGCACGCCAGCCGATGCTGAAGTCTGGATCACCATGGAAGGCTGGGACGGCAGCATGCACCAGGGTTCCATCCCGTTGAGCCAGGCCTCGCCTGCCACTATTGCCTGGCTGAACAAGCAAGGAGTTAAACCATGACTTTGATGCGCCTGACCCGCGCCTGCGGCGTGCTGTTGCTGAGCGCCGGTTTCAGTACCGTCGCCCTGGCCCACAACCCGATGTGCGAGTGCAAGGAAATCCCCGGCGAGCAGATCCAGTGCAAAGGCGGTTTCTCCGACGGCAGCGGCGCGCCCGGCGTGACCCTGGATGTGATCGGCTACGACGAAACCATCCTGCTGCCCGGCAAGCTTGGCGAGGACTCCACGCTGACCTTCAAGAAGCCGTCCGCCGAGTTCTATGTGCTGTTTGATGCAGGCCCCGGCCACGTGGTGGAAATCGACCAAGCGGATATCCAGCCACAATGAGTACCACACAGGTTGTACGCCCCGCCGGTGCCGGTCACGAAACCCTCTACGTGCTGTTGTTGTGCCTGATCATCCTGGCGGTGGCGGGTTCGGTGATCGCGCTGCACGGTGAATCCCAGGAAGTGGCGGCCGTCCCCAGCCATCAATTGGACGCCCGCCGCGACCTGAGCGCCGCCGAGCAAGGCATCTACGCCGACCTTCGGGTGACCCTGGATGAGATCCAGCTCTTGCAGCAGGAGCAAAGCGCGCTGCCCAGCCCGGCGCAACTGGCCGAAGAAGGCTTCGCGCCGTTTGCCCAGGACGCCAGCTCGGTCAGCCGTGGTGATCATCGTTGGCAATTGCTGGCCCCCTCGGCCTACCTGGGCTTGAGCCAGGCGCCGGGTACCAGCGGCTCGCTGCTGATGCGCGTGCACGGTGCCGAGCCGGATATCTGGCTCAACCGCCAAGCCAACCTCGCCGCCCCTTCCGACCTCTCTGACCAGGCCCTGATCGCAGCCGGCTGGAAGCAGGTGGTCGCGCAATTCGATGCCGGCGTCACTCGCCAGCACCGCCACTGAACGAGAAGACCGATTGCCCATGTCTACTTCATCCCCCCTGTTGCGCCTGTTGCTGGTTGGCCTGTTCAGCCTGATGCTCGCCCCGCTCGCCAATGCCGAAGCGAGTAAACGCCTGCGAATCGGCATCACCCTGCACCCTTATTACAGCTACGTGGCCAATATCGTCGGCGACAAAGCCGAGGTGGTGCCGCTGATTCCGGCCGGTTTCAACCCCCATGCCTACGAGCCACGCGCCGAAGACATCAAGCGCATCGGCACCCTGGACGTGATCGTGCTCAACGGCGTCGGCCATGATGACTTCGCCGACCGCATGATCGCCACCAGCGAACGCCCGGACATCCCGGTGGTCGAGGCCAACGCCAACGTGCCGCTGCTGGCCGCTACCGGCAATGCCGCACGCGGTGCGGGCAAGGTGGTCAACCCGCATACCTTCCTGTCGATCAGTGCGTCGATTGCCCAGGTCAACAACATCGCCCGCGAACTGGGCAAGCTCGACCCGGACAACGCCAAGGCCTACACCCAGAACGCCCGCGCCTACGGCAAGCGCCTGCGCCAGATGCGCGCCGATGCCCTGGCCAAGTTGACCAACGCCCCCAACCCCGACCTGCGCGTGGCCACCGTACACGCCGCCTACGACTACCTGCTGCGCGAATTCGGCCTGGAAGTCACCGCCGTGGTCGAACCGGCCCACGGCATCGAGCCCAGCCCCAGCCAGTTGAAGAAAACCATCGATGAACTGCGGGCCCTGGACGTGAAGGTGATCTTCTCGGAGATGGACTTCCCGTCCACCTACGTCGACACCATCCAGCGTGAATCCGGGGTCAAGCTGTACCCGCTGTCGCATATTTCCTACGGCGAATACAGCGCCGAGAAGTACGAAGTGGAAATGACCGGCAACCTCAATACCGTGGTGCGGGCGATTCAGGAGTCGGGCGCATGACGGCGGTGGAACAACTGAAGGCGGTCAGCGTCGGCCCGACGATTGAGTTCGATAAGGTCTCCCTGACCTTGGGTCGCACCGCGATCCTGAATGACGTGAGTTTCCAGGTACAGCCGGGCAGCATCCATGCGCTGGTCGGGCCGAACGGCGGCGGGAAAAGCTCGCTGATCAAGACACTGCTGGGGCAAACCCCGCATCAGGGCACGTTGAGCCTGCACTGGCCGACCACGCCCGGCACCATCGGTTATGTGCCCCAGGCCTTGGAGTTCGATCGCGGACTGCCGATGACCGTCGATGACTTCATGGCTGCCATGTGCCAGCGACGCCCGGCGTTTCTCGGCCTGTCCAAGCAGTACGCCGGTGCTATTGGCGAGGCGCTGGAGCGAGTCGGCATGCAGGACAAACGCAAGCGCCGCATGGGGGCGTTATCTGGCGGTGAGCGCCAGCGCGTGTTGCTGGCCCAGGGGCTGATCCCGGCGCCACAACTGCTGGTGCTGGATGAACCGATGTCGGCCCTCGACGAAGCCGGTATCCAGGTGTTCGAACGCCTGCTCAATGACTGGCGCCTGGCCGGGATCACCGTGCTGTGGATCGAGCACGACCTGGAAGCCGTGGGCCGCCTGGCCGACCGCGTCACCGGTCTCAACCGCCGTGTGCTGTTCGACGCCACGCCCAAGGAGGCGCTGACCCCGGACCGCCTGCTGACCCTGTTCTCCACCCACCCTCGGAGCCCGGCGCAATGAGTTATGAAGCCTTTCGCTTGATGGTCCAGGGCTGGGCCTCTTCCGGCTATTTGCCGGAGGCACTGGCCTACGGTTTTGTGGTCAACGCCCTGCTCGCCGGTCTGCTGATCGGTCCGGTGCTGGGCGGCCTGGGCACGCTGGTGGTGGTCAAGCGCTTCGCGTTTTTCTCCGAAGCGGTCGGCCACGCCGCGCTGACCGGGGTCGCCGTGGGCATTCTGCTCGGCGAACCCTACACCGGGCCCTACGGCAGCCTGTTCGGCTACTGCCTGTTGTTCGGCATCCTGCTCAACTACCTGCGCAACCGCACGGGCCTGGCGCCGGATACCTTGATCGGCGTGTTCCTGTCGGTGTCGCTGGCATTGGGGGCGAGCCTGTTGCTGATCCTGGCCGGCAAGATCAACGTGCATATCCTGGAAAACGTGCTGTTTGGCTCAGTGCTGACGGTCAATGGCAACGATCTGGCGGTGCTGGCAATTGTCGGCGCGCTGGTGATGGCCCTGGCGCTGCCCTTGTACAACCGCATCATGCTCGCCAGCTTCAACCCGCAACTGGCGGCAGTGCGCGGCGTGGCGGTCAAGACCCTGGATTACCTGTTCGTGATCCTGGTGACGCTGATCACCGTGGCGGCGGTCAAGGTCATCGGCGCGATCCTGGTAGGCGCGCTGTTGGTGATTCCGGCCGCAGCGGCGCGCCTGCTGAGCCAGTCGCTCAAGGGGTTCTTCTGGGTCTCGGTGGTGATTGCCACCGTCAGCACACTGTGCGGGATCCTGCTGCCGATCATCTTCGACCTGCCGATCCCATCCGGCGCCGCGATCATTCTGGTTGCCGGTATCGCCTTCGCCCTGGCCGCCATCGCGCGCGGCACCGTGCCCAGCCTCAAAGGGAATCTTGGATAATGCGCCCTGTCTTTCGTCCATTGGCCCTGGCCATCGCTTGTTTGATCAGCACTTCGGCACTGGCTGTCGACGGTGCAGAACCCAAGACCCTCAAAATCCATCCCGGCCTGGGTCACGCCGCACTGAGCAAAGCCAAGTCTGTAAAACCGGTGAAGGTCCTTGCCTCGCTGCCGATCACCTACGGCCTGGCCGAGGTGCTGCTCAAAGGCACCGACGTGCAATTGGAGCGAGCCGCTCCGGCCAACTTGCCCGGTTCGCGCCAGGTGTCCTACTTCACCGGCCGCGGCGCGCAGGCCCTGAGCACGTTGGCGCTGGACGCCGACGCCGCCATCGGCCTGCGCTCGCTGTGGGCCGATGACCCGCTGTACCCAGTGGCGCGACGCAGCAATATCCGCATCGTTGAAGTCGACGCCGCCCGCCCGGTGGATGGCGGTTTACCGGGCATCGCGGTGCAGCCAGGCGTCACCGATGGCCTGAACAGCCAGCCGTGGCAGTCGAGCAACAATATGGGCCGCATGGCCGATGTGCTGGCCGCCGACCTGAGCCGCCTGGCGCCCACCGCCAAGCCGAAGATCGACGCCAACCTCGCCGCCCTCAAGCAACGCCTGCTCAAGCTCACCGCCGACAGCGAAGCGCGACTGGCCAAGGCGGATAACCTGAGCGTGGTTAGCTTGAGTGATCACTTCGCGTACCTGGTCAGCGGTTTAAACCTGGAAGTGCTCAGCACCGACGCACGGCCTGACGCCGATTGGACACCCGAGGCGTTGCAGGCACTCAGTGCCGAGTTGAAGGACAACGACGTCGCGGTGGTGCTGCATCATCGCCAGCCGAATGAGGCGGTCAAGGCCGCGGTTGCAGCCGGCGGTTCGCAGTTGCTGGTGCTGAATGTCGACGGTGCGGAGCCGGTGACAGAGCTGGAAACCAATGTGGACCAGGTGATCAAGGCGCTCACACCCTAACATCTAAATAGAATTGTTGTAGTGAGCGGGCTTGCCCCGCGCTGGGTGGCGAAGCCGCCCCAAAACCCGACACCGCGGTGCACCTGACACACTGAGGGGGGCTCGGTTGGGGCGGCTTCGCCGCCCAGCGCAGGGCAAGCCCGCTCACTACATGTCTCAGACCACATCCACGCCGACGTGGATGGCATCGTGCCGCCAGAACTCCAGGTCGCAGTCGATCAAACGCTGGTGCTGGTCATAGTTGACCCGGGCGATCCGCAAGCCTGGGCTGCCCACCGACACGCGCAACGCGGCGGCGGCTTCGACCGGCAGTGACGTCGGCACGATTTCAAAGCGTACGCGCCCGTAGTGCAGGTCGTACTTGCGCGCATACAGTTCGGTCATCGACTGATTCAAATCGCAGTCCAGAATCCCCGGAAAATACTGCGGGTTCAGGTAGTGCTCCACATACAACACCAAGCGCCCATCAATCCGCCGGCCCCGACAAATCTGGATCACGCTGGACAGCGCCGGCAGTTGCAACCACGCACACACCGCCGCCGACGCCGGTTGCAGCCGTGCAGAGATCACTTCGGTGGACGCCACGCGCCCCTGATCGCTGACCATCGCGTGAAAATGGCTGCGCTGCATCAGGTTGTAGGCCAGTCGCGGCGGCGAGACAAACCAGCCGCGCCGCTCCTCGCGATAGATCTGGCCTTGGGCCTCAAGTTGTAACAAGGCTTCCCGCACCGTGATCCGAGTGGTACCAAACAACTCGCTGAGCTTGCGCTCGGCGGGCAGTTTGCTGGCAGGCGGCAACAGGCCGTGGTCAATCTGCTCTTGCAGCGCCAGGCCAATGGAGGTCACCGCCTTGATTGCCTCATCTCGCATCAACGTTACCTATCTGGACTAGACCAGCACCGATGAGGTGCACAAACCGCTCCGTAATCGGGCTTGCCTTACTGCGTGCCAGCCTAGGCATTACAGATGACCGACAGATGACAGTCCGTGTACATCTTCCACAGCACACCCTGCAATACATCGGCCAAGTCCAATCCCTACGGGCACTTGGGCATGGTCTACGCTAAGTCAGCGCGCAGCGACATCAGCGCTTTGAAAACGACATCGACATGAAACTGTCATCCATCGCGTCTAGATTGGCTCAGGTATTGCTCTGACCTAGACCAACAACACCGTCGAAACAAACGCCGCGTTGAAAACGCCCAAAGGAGCTTCGGATGAAACAGCTTTTCCTGGCATCACTGTTAGGCTCGACCATTGCCATGTGCACCGCCGCCATGGCCGCTGATACCGATCTAAAAACCCTGGAAGCTGCCGCTAAGGCAGAAGGCGCTGTAAACAGCGTCGGCATGCCCGATGACTGGGCCAACTGGAAAGGCACCTGGGAAGACCTGGCGTCGAAATACGGCCTCAAGCACATCGACACCGACATGAGCTCGGCCCAGGAAATCGCCAAGTTCAAGGCCGAGAAAGACAACGCCAGCGCCGACATCGGCGACGTCGGCGCGGCGTTCGGTCCAATCGCGGTGAAGCAGGAAGTCACCCAACCGTACAAACCGTCCACCTGGGCCCAGGTGCCGGATTGGGCTAAAGACAAAGACGGTCACTGGGCATTGGCCTACACCGGCACCATCGCGTTTATCGTCAACAAGAAGCTGCTGCACGGCTCTGAAGTACCTACAAGCTGGGCTGACCTGCAGAGCGGCAAGTACAAGGTCTCCATTGGTGACGTAAGCACCGCGGCACAAGCGGCCAACGGTGTACTGGCAGCCGCCATCGCCAACAAAGGCGACGAAAAGAACATCGCCCCCGGCCTGCAATTCTTCACCAAGATCGCCCAGCAAGGCCGTCTCTCGCTGTCCAACCCGACCATCGCCACCATGGAGAAAGGCGAAGTCGAAGTGGGCGTGGTCTGGGACTTCAACGGCCTGAGCTACAAGGCCAAGATGGCCAACCCGGATGACTACGTGGTGTTGATCCCATCGGACGGCTCGGTTAAATCCGGCTACACCACTATCATCAACAAATACGCCAAGCACCCGAACGCCGCCAAGCTGACCCGCGAGTACATCTTCAGCGATGCCGGCCAGCTCAACCTGGCGAAAGGCAATGCACGTCCGATCCGCGCTGAAACCGACCTGAAACTGCCGGCCGACATCGCCAAGAACCTGATCCCGGGCGAGCAGTACACCAAGGCCAACCCGCAGCCGATCAAGGATGCCGATGCGTGGGAAGCGACGTCCAAGAAGCTGCCGCAGCTGTGGAACGAGCAAGTCATCGTAGAGATGAAGTAAGCCGGGTACCCACATTGGAGCTCCACTGGAGATCCAATGTGGGAGGGGGCTTGCCCCCGATGGCGATGGATCAGTCACAGATATTCAAACTGACACGTCGCTATCGGGGGCAAGCCCCCTCACACACTTGAACCCAGATGCACCAGGAATATTGAGTCAAGTCCATCGTTGCGGAGCGCCAGCCCCCATGAAGCACAATGTCATCCTAGTCGTGCTCGACGGCCTGAACTTCGAGGTTGCCCGACACGCCATGGGGCACTTGCAGGCCTATGTCGGCGCAGGACGCGCAGCCCTCTACAAACTGGAATGTGAACTGCCCGCCCTGTCCCGCCCGCTGTATGAGTGCATCCTGACCGGCGTGCCTCCCATCCAGAGCGGCATCGTCCACAACAACGTCTCGCGCCTGTCCAACCAGCGCAGCATCTTCCATTACGCCACCGACGCCGGCCTTACCACGGCAGCGGCGGCCTACCATTGGGTCAGCGAGTTGTATAACCGCACGCCCTTTCTCGCCGCCCGCGACCGTCACACCGACGACACGGCGCTGGCGATCCAGCACGGGCATTTCTACTGGAATGACCACTACCCGGATTCCCACCTGTTTGCCGACGCCGAAAGCCTGCGCCTCAAGCACGCGCCGAACTTCCTGGTGGTGCACCCGATGAACATCGACGACGCCGGCCACAAGCACGGCCTCGATACGGCGCAATACCGCAACAGCGCACGCTCGGCCGACATCATCCTGGCCGATTACCTGCAAGCCTGGCTCGACGCCGGTTACCAAGTGCTGGTGACCGCCGACCACGGCATGAACAACGACCGCTCCCACAATGGCCTGCTGCCGGAAGAACGCGAAGTGCCGCTGTTTGTGCTCGGCGATGCCTTCAGCCTGGACACCCACGCTGCGCCGAAACAGACCGAGCTGTGCGGCACCGTCTGCGAACTGCTGGGCGCGCCCCACGACAAACCTGTGTGCCGGGAGCTGTTGAAATGATCCGTGGTAAATGGCTGGCACTGCTGTGCCTGGTGCCTTTCGCACTGTTCTTTATCGTGTTCGAAATCGCCCCGTTGGTGTGGGTACTGATCAACAGCCTGCAGACCGAGGAAGCCGGCTGGGGCCTGGAAAACTTCACGCGGATCTTCAGCTCGAAGTTCTACCTGCAAGCGATCCAGTTCAGCCTCGAGATCAGTTTCTACTCGAGTGTCTTCGGCATCATCATCGCCACCCTGGGCAGTTACTCCCTGCGTCGGGTGGATTCGCCGCTGCGCAATTTCGTCACCGCCTTCGCCAACATGACCAGCAACTTTGCCGGTGTGCCCCTGGCCTTTGCGTTCATCATCCTGCTGGGGTTCAACGGCAGCATCACCCTCATGCTCAAGCAGGCGGGAATCATCCAGGACTTCAACCTCTACTCCAAGACCGGGTTGATCATCCTTTACACCTACTTCCAGATTCCATTGGGCGTGCTGCTGCTGTACCCGGCCTTCGACGCGCTGCGCGAAGACTGGCGTGAGTCGGCGTCCCTGCTGGGTGCCAACGGCTGGCAGTTCTGGCGGCATATCGGCCTGCCGGTGCTCACCCCCGCCCTGCTCGGTACCTTCGTGATCCTGCTGGCCAATGCCCTCGGCGCCTATGCCACCGTCTACGCCTTGACCACCGGCAACTTCAACGTGTTGCCGATCCGCATTGCCGGGCTGGTGTCCGGTGATGTGTCGCTCGACCCGAACCTGGCCAGCGCCCTGGCCGTGGTGCTGGTGGCGTTGATGACCGTGGTCACCGTGGTCCATCAACTGCTGCTCAAGAGGAGCTACCATGTCTCGCGCTGAAGCCGGCCCGGCCTCCCTCTACCACCGCGTGGTGGTGTACCTGCTGTTTACGATCCTGGTGTTGCCGCTGATCGGCACCTTTGTCTATTCCATTGCCAGCAGTTGGTCGGCGACGATCCTGCCCGCCGGTTTCACCGTGAAATGGTACGTGCAGCTGTGGAGCGACCCGCGCTTCCTGATGGCCTTCGGGCAGTCATTGCTGGTGTGCGTGGGCGCGCTGATCCTCTCGGTAGTGTTGATTTTGCCGCTGCTGTTCGTGGTGCATTATCACTTCCCCCGGCTCGACGCGCTGATGAACATCCTCATCCTGCTGCCCTTCGCGGTGCCGCCGGTGGTGTCGTCGGTGGGCCTGCTGCAACTGTATGGCTCCGGGCCGATGGCGATGGTCGGCACGCCGTGGATCCTGATCGGCTGTTACTTCACCGTCGCACTGCCGTTCATGTACCGGGCGATCACTAACAACCTGCAGGCGATCAACCTGCGCGACCTGATGGACGCCTCGCAACTGCTCGGTGCCAGTACCTGGCAGGCGGCGATCCTGGTGGTGCTGCCGAACCTGCGCAAAGGCCTGATGGTGGCGCTGTTGCTGTCGTTCTCGTTCCTGTTCGGCGAGTTCGTGTTCGCCAACATCCTGGTGGGCACCCGCTACGAAACCCTGCAGGTGTACCTGAACAACATGCGCAACAGCAGCGGCCACTTCACCAGCGCCGTCGTGATTTCTTATTTCTTCTTTGTGCTGGTGCTGACCTGGGCCGCCAATATCTTGAACAAGGACAAAAGCCAATGAGCTTCGTCAGCGTCCAACACCTGCAAAAAGGCTACGCCGGCACCCCGGTGTTCAGTGATATCAACTGCGAGATCGCCAAGGGCGAATTCGTCACCTTGCTCGGCCCGTCCGGTTGCGGCAAGTCCACGCTGCTGCGCTGCATCGCCGGGCTGACTTCGGTCGACAGCGGGCAAATCCTGCTCGACGGCCAGGACATCGTCCCGCTGAGCCCGCAGAAACGCCATATCGGCATGGTGTTCCAGAGTTATGCGCTGTTTCCCAACATGACCGTGGAACAGAACGTCGCCTTTGGTCTGCGCATGCAAAAGGTCAACGCCGACGACAGCCACAAGCGCGTGCAGGAAGTGCTGCAACTGGTCGAACTCAATGACCTCGCCGGCCGCTACCCGCACCAGATGTCCGGCGGCCAGTGCCAGCGCGTGGCCCTGGCACGCTCCCTGGTGACCCGCCCGCGCCTGTTGCTGCTGGATGAGCCGCTGTCGGCGCTGGATGCACGGATCCGCAAGCACCTGCGCGAACAGATCCGCCAGATCCAGCGCGAACTAGGCCTGACCACCATCTTCGTGACCCACGATCAGGAAGAAGCCTTGACCATGTCCGACCGGATCTTCCTGATGAACCAAGGCAAGATCGTGCAAAGCGGCGATGCCGAGACCCTCTACACCGCACCGGTGGATGTATTCGCCGCCGGGTTTATCGGCAACTACAACCTGCTGGACGCCGACAAGGCCACCCAACTGCTGCAACGCCCGATCAACAGCCGTATCGCCATTCGCCCGGAGGCCATCGAGCTGAGCCGCAATGGCGAACTCGACGCCCTGGTGCGCAGCCACAGCCTGTTGGGCAACGTCATTCGCTACCGCATCGAAGCGCGCGGCGTGGAACTGGTGGTCGACGTGCTCAACCGCTCGGCCGACGACCTGCACCCGGACGGACAACGCCTGGCACTTTCCATCGACCCCAGTGCCCTGTGTGAAGTAGCCTGATGCAACGTTTTATTTGAGAGAGCATGACGGATGGCATTGGTAATTTTTGATCTGGACGACACCCTCATCCACGGCGACTGCGCCACCCTGTGGAGCGAGCAGATGGGCCGGCTGGGCTGGGTCGATCCCGAGTCGTTCATGCGCAAGAACCACGAATTGATGGATGCCTACAGCCGGGGCGAGCTGAAGATGGAAGACTTCATGGACTTCAGCCTGGAGCCGATGATCGGCCGCACACCGGCAGAAATCGAGCACTTGGTGGCGCCGTGGGTCGAGGATGTGATCGAGCCGTTGATCTACAGCGACGCCACCAAGACCATCGCCCGCCACCGTGCGAATGGCGACCGGATTCTGGTGATCTCCGCCTCGAGCACGCACTTGGTCACGCCGATTGCGGCGCGAATCGGCATCGATGAAGTGCTGGGGATTGAACTGGACGTCAGCCATGGCGTGTACAGCGGGCGTACCGTGGGTGTCCTGACGTATCGTGAAGGCAAGATCACGCGGTTGCTGGAATGGCTGGAGCAAGAAGGGGAAACATTGGAGGGCGCGTATTTCTATTCGGACTCGCGCAATGATTTGCCGTTGCTGAGTAAGGTGGAGTTTGCGCAAGTCGTTAACCCTGACCCGGTGCTACGCGCCCACGCCGAACAGGCAGGCTGGCCAATCCACCATTGGATCTGACTCTCTTGAAGTGAAATGCAATCAAATGCGGGAGGGGGCTTGCCCCCGATGGCGGTCTGTCAGATGAAACATTCTTCACTGACACACCGCTATCGGGGCAAGCCCCCTCCCACATTGTTCACCGCATCCCCATTCAGCTCAGGCTTTCGTCAATCACCAACACCAGCTTCCCGGAAATCTGATTCGTCGCCAGCGCTTCAAACGCCGCCTCAGCGTCCTGGATCGAGAAGGTCTTGGCCAATTGCGGGCTCAAGCGGCCCTCAACAAACAACGGCCACACGTGTTGGCTCAAATCACTGAACAGGTCCGCCTTGAACGAGTCGTCACGACTGCGCAGGGTCGAACCCAACAATTGAATGCGCTTGCCCAGCACCTGGGCCAAGTCCAACTGCGCGTCACGACCGCCCATCAAGCCGATCAATACCCAACGCCCATCCAGGGCCAGCAGCTTGAGGTCCAGCGCCGCATAGTTGCCGCCCACCGGGTCAAGAATCACATCGAACGGCCCGAAATCCCGTAGCCCTTCGATCCCGTCGGTCCGTACCACGCCGCCCTGGGCGCCGAGTTCCTCACAATAGGCCAGGCGCTCCGCCGAGCCGACACTGACCCAGCACGGGCTGCCAAATGCCTTGCACAACTGGATCGCCGCGGAACCCACGCCGCTGGCGCCAGCGTGCAACAGCACTTTTTCACCGGGTTTGAGGCCCGCCAGCTGGAACAGATTGAGCCACGCCGTGCTGTACACCTCAGGCAACGCGGCCGCTTCGATCAGCGACAGGCCTTCCGGTACCGGCAATACGTGGCGCGCATCCACCACCACTTCTTCGGCCATGCCGCCACCGGCGAGCAACGCGCAGACGCGGTCGCCGACTTGCCAGGATGAGCCCGCGCCCACTTCACTGATCACCCCGGAACACTCAAGGCCCAACACGTGACTGGCGCCCGGTGGCGGTGGATAGAGCCCCGCACGCTGTAATAAATCGGCGCGATTGAGGCCCGCTGCCGCCACACGAATGCGAACTTGCCCTACATCGCAGGTAGGACTGGGTTCTTCCAACCACTCCACATGACCGTCAACGCCTTGCAATGCTTTCACAGTGCCTCCATAGTGAGTCTGGACTGAGCCCGTAGCTGTATCGCCGGGCTTTTTGCATTATGCGACCGGACCATATGGAACCGGCTCCCTCAAAGACGGCCTAATATGCGTTATCAATTGCCCCCGCGTCGAATCAGCATGAAGCATTTGTTCCCCAGCACCGCCCTCGCTCTTTTCATTGGTCTCGGCTTCGCGTCGATGCCGACCAATACGTTCGCAGCCAACAGCTGGGACAACCTTCAGCCGGATCGCGATGAGGTGATTGCCAGCCTTAACGTCGTCGAACTGCTCAAGCGTCATCACTACAGCAAGCCGCCGCTGGACGACGCTCGCTCGGTGATCATCTATGACAGCTACCTCAAGCTGCTGGATCCGTCGCGCAGCTACTTCCTGGCCAGCGATATCGCTGAGTTCGACAAGTGGAAAACCCAGTTCGACGACTTCCTCAAGAGCGGCGACCTGCAGCCCGGCTTCACCATCTACAAGCGTTACCTGGACCGCGTCAAAGCGCGTCTGGACTTCGCCTTGGCCGAGCTGAACAAGGGTGTCGACAAACTCGACTTCACCCAGAAGGAATCCCTTCTGGTGGACCGCAAGGACGCCCCTTGGCTGACCAGCACCGCCGCACTCGACGACCTGTGGCGCAAACGCGTCAAGGACGAAGTGCTGCGTTTGAAGATCGCCGGCAAAGACCCCAAGGCTATCCAGGAGCTGTTGACCAAGCGCTATAAGAATCAGCTGGCACGTCTGGACCAGACCCGTGCCGAAGATATCTTCCAGGCTTACATCAACACCTTCGCGATGTCCTACGATCCGCACACCAATTATCTGTCGCCAGATAACGCGGAAAATTTCGATATCAATATGAGTCTGTCGCTGGAAGGCATCGGTGCCGTCCTGCAAAGCGACAATGACCAGGTCAAGATCGTGCGCCTGGTGCCGGCGGGGCCGGCGGACAAGACCAAGCAAGTGGCGCCTGCCGACAAGATCATCGGTGTGGCCCAAGCCGACAAAGAGATGGTTGATGTCGTCGGCTGGCGCCTGGACGAAGTGGTCAAGCTGATCCGTGGGCCGAAAGGCAGCGTGGTGCGCCTGGAAGTGATTCCGCACACCAATGCACCGAACGACCAGACCAGCAAGATCGTGTCCATCACCCGTGAAGCGGTGAAGCTCGAAGACCAGGCCGTGCAGAAGAAAGTCCTCAACCTCAAGCAGGATGGCAAGGACTACAAGCTGGGCGTGATCGAGATTCCGGCCTTCTACCTGGACTTCAAGGCGTTCCGTGCCGGTGATCCGGACTACAAGTCCACCACCCGCGACGTTAAGAAAATCCTCACCGAGCTGCAGAAGGAAAAAGTCGACGGCGTGGTCATCGACCTGCGTAACAACGGCGGTGGTTCCCTTCAGGAAGCCACCGAGCTGACCAGCCTGTTTATCGACAAAGGCCCGACGGTGTTGGTACGCAACGCTGACGGCCGCGTGGATGTGCTGGAAGACGAGAACCCGGGCGCCTTCTACAAAGGCCCGATGGCATTGCTGGTCAACCGCCTCTCGGCCTCGGCTTCGGAGATTTTCGCCGGTGCCATGCAGGACTACCACCGCGCTTTGATCATCGGCGGCCAGACCTTCGGTAAAGGCACCGTGCAGACCATTCAGCCGCTGAACCATGGTGAGCTGAAGCTGACGCTGGCCAAGTTCTACCGGGTTTCCGGGCAGAGCACCCAGCACCAGGGCGTACTGCCGGACATCGATTTCCCGTCGATCATCGACACCAAGGAAATCGGCGAAAGCGCCCTGCCGGAAGCCATGCCGTGGGACACCATCCGCCCTGCGATCAAGCCGGCGTCGGATCCGTTCAAGCCATTCCTGGCGCAGTTGAAGGCTGATCACGACACCCGCTCCGCCAAGGACGCCGAGTTCGTGTTTATCCGCGACAAGCTGGCCCTGGCCAAGAAGCTGATGGAAGAAAAAACCGTCAGCCTCAACGAAGTCGACCGCCGCGCGCAGCACAGCGACATCGAAAACAAGCAACTTGCACTGGAAAACATCCGCCGCAAGGCCAAGGGTGAAGATCCACTCAAGGAGCTGAAGAAAGAAGATGAAGATGCGCTGCCGACCGAGGCCGACAAAACCAAGCCGGAAGACGACGCCTACCTGGCCGAGACTGGCCGGATTTTGCTGGACTACCTGAAAATCACCAAGCAGGTGGCCAAGCAGTAAATGATGGCGATTTAATGTGGTCGCTCCTCGGAGTGTCATCATATAGACATCATTCTGTCGTGAAATGAAGGACCGCAGGCTTCTCGCCTGCGGTCCTTTTTTTTCGATCGAGATCGCCATGACCATGACCGAACAGCTGAATGCACTGGGCTCTATCTTGGCTCAAGGCAGTTTGCACAGCCTGTTCCAACCGATCATCTGCCTCTCCGAACGACGAATCCTTGGCTACGAAGCCCTGAGCCGCGGCCCCTCCAACAGCCCCCTGCACTCCCCCGTCGCCCTCTTCTCGGTGGCCAGCCATGCGGGACGTCTCAGCGAACTGGAAATAGCTTGCCGCGAAAGCGCCTGCCGACGTTTCAGCGAACAGAAGCTGCCGGGCAAGCTGTTCCTGAACATCTCGCCGGAATCCTTGATGGAAACGGCGCACCAGCCGGGACGCACGCTGCAACTGCTGCGCGACTATGGCATTCCACCCAGCCAGGTCGTGATCGAACTCACCGAGCAGACACCCACTGACGACTTCGACCTGCTGCAAACCGCCCTGCATCACTACCGCGACATGGGCTTTGCCATCGCCCTCGATGACCTGGGCGCCGGCTATTCCAGCCTGCGGCTGTGGTCGGAGTTACGCCCGGATTACGTAAAGATCGACCGGCACTTCATCGACGGCATTCATCAGGATGCGCTCAAGCGCGAGTTTGTCGGCTCCATCCTGCAGATCGCCAAGGCTTCGCGTGCCCAGGTGATCGCCGAAGGCATCGAGTTGCCGGAGGAGTTGGCGGTGCTGACGGAGATGGGCGTGGACCTGGTCCAGGGCTACCTGCTCTGCCGCCCGCAGGAACACCCACCACAAGAAGCACGCAAGATGCTGCCCAAGCCCGACACAGCCAACATTACCCTCACGGAAGAAGGCAGCGACCTCAGCGCCTTGCTCAGCGAGCACCCCGCGGTGGACCAGGACACCGCCACCGCCCAAGTGCTCGAAGCGTTTCGTCGACAGGCCAACCTCAACTCCCTGGCCGTGCTGGACGGACGCGGGCAGCCGATCGGTATCGTCCATCGGCACTTATTGTCGGATGCGCTGCTCAAGCCGTTCGCCACCGACCTGTTTGCGCGCAAGCCCATCAGCCGCCTGATGAGCACCGACTTCCTGGCGGTGGAGTTGAGCCAGTCGCTGCAACAAGTCAGCCGCCTGCTCACCAGCCGCGCGCGGCAACGTATCGAAGAAGATTTCATCATCACGCTCAATGGCGACTACCTGGGCCTGGGCCGGGTGATCGACGTGCTCAAGCTGATCACCGAGCTGAAGATCCAGCAGGCGCGCTACGCTAACCCGCTGACCCTGCTGCCGGGCAACGTGCCGATCCAGCAGTGCCTCACACGCCTGCTGCAACAACAACGGGAGTCGGTGATCTGCTACGTGGATATCGACAGTTTCAAGCCGTTCAATGACATCTACGGCTACGGGCGTGGGGATGAGGTGTTGCTGTGCCTGGCGCAGTGCCTGAATGACCGCGTCGATCCCACCCGTGACTTTGTCGGGCATATCGGTGGCGATGACTTTTTGTTGGTGCTGGGTCCGCAGGATTGGCGCAAACGGCTCAATCAATTGCTGGATGACTTTCACACCCAATGCCGGCGCTTCTACCGCGCCGAACACCTCGACGCCGGCTGTTTCGTGGCGTTGAACCGCCAGGGTGTGCGCCAGGAGTTTGCGCTGCTGTCGCTGTCCATCGGCGTGGTGCATTTATATCCACAGGCCTGTGGACAACTCGATGCCAGCCAGTTGGCGGAACTGGCCTCGCAAGCCAAGCACCATGCCAAGGACGTGGCCGGTTACAGTATCCATGTGATCGACAGCATGGACGCCCTGCCCCAGGCGCTTTAGGCCTCGGCGGATTCCGGGTATTCGTATTCGAATACCCGCACCACTTCCGAGGCATGCCAGGAGGCAGCGGCCACGCCATCGGAGGGTCCGCTGAAACGGCCGAGCCGCTCCACACATTCAAAAAAACCGGTACGCGGCAAGCGGCTGGCGCCCTGGCTGATCACCAGTGAGCTGCGCAACGGCTGCTCGGCCTTGGCATCCAGCGCCGCCAGGTGTTCCAGGGCCGCGGCCAGGGTTTGCATGGCCGGCGTAGGAAATTGCAGGCGTTCCAGCAAGGCGCGGTACGTCAGCAGATGGCGCTGGCGACGCGCCTGGTCCAGTTCGTTGAGTAACCCATCCCAATGTTGACGGCTGATACGTAGGCTCAAGATTCATCCCTCCAACCTGCAACGCCCAATTCCCAGGCCAGGCTGCGGCGGATCGCGGCATCCGGCTGGCGTTCACCACTTTCAATCAATCCAAGATATGACGGGCTGATGCCCACGGTGCGGGCCAGTGTCTCGATAGCCAGGCCCTTGGCTTCGCGCAGGCCGCGCAGGTCTGCGAGCGGGCGCAGATCCTGTTCGGGGGCGGCTTGGGCAGTCGATATAGAAGGAGGTAGCGTAGGTTGTTGCTGACCGGCAGCTTTTAGCAGCGCCTGGTACTGATCCCATGGCAACACCGCGTATTCGGGTTCGCCATTCCGTGAAATTATCTGAATATCCATGACTGCCCCGTAGGATAACAACACTTACTAAGTAAGCTCTTTCCTTAGGAGTGTAATCCTAACAGCCACAAAGGTCGCAGGGGGATAGCCCGTGTCATCGGTTTTTTTGCGGGTTTTCCTTGGACAGCAGCGCAGGCGTCGCAGGCAGGCGCTCAACCACGGCGAGCTTTTCCGGACGCTGGGCGTCACGCCAGGCGCGAAAGGCGCTCAGTTCGCCTTCCAGGGTCTTCATGACCCACGCTAACACAGCGATGTCGTCGAGCATGCCGAACATGGGGATAAAGTCCGGGATCGCATCGATCGGGCTCAGGAAATACATCAACCCCGCCACCACCGAGATCAGCGCTTTGGGACTGATCGCCCGGTATTCGCCGCGCCAGTACGCCAGGCACAACGCCTGAAGCAACTTGAGGTCATCCTTGAGCTTGCCCAGGCGATTCCCCTGGCTCGAGCCTTTGGCGGCGACCGCGAACAACAGCGTCGGCAGACGGCCGCGCCCCAGAAGACGCGCGGCCATGGGCAGGAAACGGGTGAAATTGAAGGGTGGTTTCATTTGTCACTCCAGTTCCAGGCGACATGAAAGGTTATCCACACAAATTGTGGATAACCTTGTGAACAGAGCCCATTTTCCGGGCTGAAAGCCACGGATTACATGGCTTTCAGTCAGATCGGGCGTTTTTTGCGCACTGAAGAAAAACCCAAGATTTCATTGACTTGGCGTTGATGTGCGGATAGCCATGCTCAGGTTTTATATCAGACTGTTGCCCGCTACAGACGTTCGTTCGGATCTGCAGAGGCTTCAATGTGGGAGGGGGCTTGCTCCCGATAGCAAGGGATCAGCCACTGCATAAGGTGACTGATCCACCGCCATCGGGGTCAAGCCCCCTCCCACAAACAACAACGCCCCGTCGAGACGGGGCGTTGTGTGTTCAGGCGCCGATTACTTCTTGGCGGCTGGTGCTGCAGGAGCTTCAGCCTTGGCTGGGTCCTTGATGGCCAGCAGTTCCAGGTCGAATACCAGCACGGAGTTGGCTGGAATCGCCGGGCTCGGGCTCTGTGCGCCGTAGGCCAGGTCGGAAGGAATGTACAACTCGACCTTCTCGCCGACGTGCATCAGTTGCAGGCCTTCGACCCAACCCGGGATCACGCCGCTGACCGGCAGGTCAATCGGGCTACCGCGATCTACGGAGCTGTCAAAAGTAGTGCCGTTGGTGAGCTTACCGGTGTAGTGCACAGTCACCACGTCAGTCGGCTTAGGCTGAGGGCCATCGGCTTTCTTGGTGATCTTGTACTGCAGACCGGAAGCAGTGGTGACGACGCCGTCTTTCTTGGCGTTGTCTTCGAGGAATTTCTTGCCGGCGGCTGCCGACTCTTCGCTCATCTTGGTCATGCGTTCTTCAGCACGCTTTTGCAAAGCGGCAAACGCTTCAACCAGCTCGTCATCTTTGAGCTTCTGTTCTTTCTTGCCGACGGCATCTTCGATGCCTTGGGCTACTGCTTTGGAATCCAGGTCATCCATGCCTTCTTGGGCAAGGCTCTTGCCCATGTTCAGGCCGATGCCATAGGAAGCTTTCTGCGCCGGGGTTTTCAGCTCTACGCTGGTCTGCGAATCACAACCCGCAAGTACCAGGCTAACCAGGGCCACCGCCGCCGCCAACCGATGCTGTTTCATGCTATTTCCTTGTTCATGCGCCAAAAGGGCAATCGAATAAAGTCGCGAGCTTATCAGGCGGCCACGACCAATGGCTACCGGCATCTGAGCAGGAAACTTCTGATAAGTTCACGTGTTTAAAAGCATTTTCATTCATGATGGGGTCCCGCGAAGGATCGTGGGACCGCCGACTACCAGGCTCATGGCCACTTGCCGCACTTGTGGCGTAGTGGCATAACAACGCGACCCGTCGACAAGACCGAGACAAGGATAGCCATCTTGCGCATTTTTTCCCGTGTTTTACTCCTGATACTCGCCGCACTCGGCCTGATTCTGGCCGTGGTGCTCTATTACACCCTCAACCCCAAGCTACCGGACTACGTGCCTGTGGAGCAGGTGCACTACCAGGACCAATGGAGTGCCGCCGACCGCCAGACCTATTACTTCACGCCCCAGGGCACTCAAGTAAAAGGCCTGCACTACGACTGGTTCACCGCCCTGGAACTGCCGTTTTCCGAACAACGCTTCGCCACGCCGGAGTATCTGGCGCGCTTCGGTTTCCTGGTCGACCCCAAGCAGGTGCCCACCGCGCAAAACCCCGGCAACCTGCCCGTGGGTTTCGCCCGGCATAAAAACGCCGACAGCAACGTCGACTACCTGGATATCACCTGCGCCGCCTGCCATACCGGCGAATTGCATTTCAAAGGCCAGGCCCTGCGCATTGACGGCGGCTCGGCCCAGCATGTGCTGCCCTCCAGCGTCCCCACCCTGCGCGGCGGCAGTTTCGGCCAGGCCCTGGTCGCCAGCCTCGCCGCCACCTATTACAACCCGTGGAAGTTCGAACGCTTCGCCCGCCAGGTGCTGGGCGACCGCTACGACGCAGAGCACAAGCAACTGCGCCAGGACTTCAAGCAGTCACTGAACAAGTTCCTCAAGGTGGCCTGGAACGACACCCACCGCGGCCTCTACCCCACCGAAGAAGGCCCCGGCCGCACGGACGCCTTTGGCCGTATCGCCAACGCCAGCTTTGGCGATGCCATTTCCCCGGACAATTATCGCGTCGCCAATGCGCCGGTGGACTACCCGCAATTGTGGGATATCTGGACCTTCGACTGGGTGCAATGGAACGGTTCGGCGCAGCAGCCCATGGCGCGCAATATCGGTGAAGCCCTGGGCGTGGGCGCGACCCTGACCTTTTTCGACGCTGCCGGCCAGCCGCTCCAGGGCGATGCACGCTACCCGTCGAGCGTACGCGTGCGCGACCTCAACCTGATTGAAGAAACCTTGCAGCGCCTCAAGCCGCCGACCTGGCCCGAGGACTTGTTCGGCGCTATCGATAAGCCGCTCGCCGCCCAAGGCCGTGCACTCTTCGCCGAAAACTGCGCCGGCTGCCACGTCCCCAGCGTCACCCAGGAAAACGGCCGCCCGGTGCAACAGCTGAAAATGCTGCCGGTGGACTACATCGGCACCGACCCCGGCACCGCCAGCAACATCGCCGACCAGCGCTATGACCTCAGCGCCCTGCAGTGGGACCCGACGGAACTGGCCACACTCAACGTCGAACTGCACCCCACGCCGACCGAGCCGCTGGACCTGAAAAAGATGTCCGTGGCCAAGGGCCTCGCCTACGTCACTGCCTTCGTCGAAGCGCATGCCTACCGTGCCGCCGGCGTGACCCCGGCCGAGCGCCCGCGCCTGGACGGTTACGGCCTGCCCATCGGCGTGCGCGAGCTGCGCGCCTACAAAGCGCGGCCACTGGCCGGCGTGTGGGCGACACCGCCGTTCCTGCATAACGGCTCGGTGCCGACGATCTACCAGTTGCTCTCGCCTCAGGACGAGCGCAGCGCCACCTTCTATAAAGGCACCTTCAACTACGACCCGCGCCATCTCGGCTTCGAGACCGCGGCATTCAAGAACGCCTTTCTGTTCGATACCAAAATCACCGGCAACCACAACAGCGGCCACGAATTCCGTGCAGGCGCTCGTGGCAATGGCGTCATCGGCCGTGGCCTGCTACCGCAGGAACGCTGGGCGCTGCTGGAATACCTCAAAGTGCTGGGCGGCCCGTTGGAGCAACAACTGCCATGATGATTCGATCCCGATACGACCAACCTTCCCTGCTCGCCCGCCTCTGGCTGCGCATCGGCAGGTTTCTCGGCAAGACTTTACTGTGGCTGGTTGGCCTCGGCCTGCTCGGTTGGCTGGGCGCCAGCGCCTGGTACGCCTGGCAGCACAGCGGCCCGGTGTCGCCGAACGAGCAGATCCCGCCCGGCGAAGCGGCGATGACCCAAGGCATCATCCAAACGGCCGTGCGCATCGTCGACCAGCATCGCGAAGGCACGCGCTACCTGCGTGATGCCCACGCCAAGGCCCATGGCTGCGTGAAGGCCGAAGTCAGCGTGCCGGCCGATCTGGACCCGACGCTGCGCCAAGGCGTGTTCGCCGAGCCGGGCAAGACCTGGCAGGCGCTGATGCGCCTGTCCAACGGCAACGCCTACCCGCAGTTCGACAGCATCCGTGACGCGCGCGGCATGGCGCTCAAGCTGCTGGACGTGCCGGGCAAGCAACTGCTGGCCGACCAGCAGACACGCACGGAACAGGACTTCGTGATGTTCAGCCACCCGAACTTCTTTGTCAGCGATGTGGCGGAATACGCGCAGAACATCGGTGCACAGGCGGACGGCAAAAAAGTCCTGGCGTTTTTCCCCAAGGTCGACCCGCGCAGTTGGCAGGTGCGTCATTTGTTTATCGCCCTGGCCACGCTGGCGCCAGCGCCGGCCAGCCCGACGCAGACCACCTACTTTTCAGTCTCGCCCTACAAGTTCGGCAGCGCCAACGCCAAGTTCCGCGTCGCACCCGACCCGCAGAGCTGCCCGGAATATCAACTGCCCAAACAGAACCAGGACCTGCCGAATTTCCTGCGTAGCGCGTTGAGCCAGCAGTTGTCCACCGATCGCAAGCCTGCGTGTTTCGTGTTGCAGATCCAGCGGCAGAACCCGCAGAAATTCATGCCGATCGAAGACACCAGCATCGAATGGAAGGAGAGCGATGCGCCGTATGAAACCGTGGCCAAGGTGCGTATCCCGGCGCAGGATTTCGACACGCCCGAGCAGAACCTGGCGTGCGACAACCAGTCGTTCAACCCTTGGTTCGGCATTGCGGACCACCGCCCCATCGGCGGCATCAACCGCTTGCGCAAAGCCGTGTATGAAGCGGTCAGCGATTACCGCCACAGCCGTAACGCCCCGTAAAAAGTGCATAACAATGGGCCCGACGGCGTAAGGATTGCGTCGGGTCTATTGAGCCGTTTTCACCCCGCCACTACCGTGAATACCTACCCATCACCCGTAGGAAATCACCGTGGAAAACTCAACCCTCGGCATGCTCGTACTCACCCTTATTGCGGTGTTCGGCACCGCGTCTTTTTGCTTTGAACACCTGGCGACACGCCAGACCAAGAAGAAAAAAACGGCTCAGCCTTGACCCTCAGTCAACGCGCCCCCCGCCTCAGCGGTCTGAGCCAGCAACCATTGACGAAAACTGCGCACCGCCAACGGCGGGTTGCGGTGGTGGGGTTGCATAAAATGCAGGCGGCCGCGGCTATGCATGGTGTGGGGCAACGCCATTTGCAGGCGCCCGGAATCAAGGTCACTTTCCAGCAAGCTCTTCCAGCCCAGCGCGACGCCGTGCCCCATTACCGCCGATTGCATCAACAGTTGATAGCTGTTGGTACGCAAGGCATGGCGCGGGGTGTAGTAGTCGGCGCCGATGTCAGCGAACCAGTCGGTCCAGGTCAGCCAGTCGTGATAGTGGTCTTCCACGATCAGCAAGGTGTGGGCATGCAGCAGATGGTGCGCATCGCGAATCGGGCCGTGGCGCTCGATGTAGCCAGGGCTGCACACGGTGATGACCTGTTCGCTGTCGAACACCGGTGACAGTTCCAGGCCGTGGGGCGCCGGGAGTTCGTCCAGGTGATAGAACAAGCCCAGGTCATATTCACTCACATCCAGGCGGCCGGGGTTATCGCTGCACAGGATGCGGATATCCAGGTCCGGGTGTTCGCGCTGGAAGTCTGGCAATAAACCGGCAAGCCAGATAGAGCTGATGGTAGGCGTGCTGGCCAGGGTCAACTGACGATCGGCGCCGCGACGGCGCAGCTCGGCGGACTCACGGTCCAGTTCGCGCAACAGGCGCTGGATGGTGCGGAAGTAACGCACCCCGGCAGGGGTCAGGCTCAGGCCCTGGGCCAGCCGATAAAACAGCGGCCGGGCCAGGTCCTCCTCGAGTCGCTTGACCTGGCGGCTGACCGCGCTCTGGGTCAGGTTCAGTTCATGGGCGGCCTGGGTGAAGCTCAAATGACGGGCCGCCGCTTCGAAGGTCTGCAGGCAGTTGAGCGGGGGAAGATCGACGTTTCGGCGCGACATGAGCAATTCCATTGGCAATTACGGGCCTGGGTTTGCCCAGGCCCGCAGAGATCACGTTGGCAGGCATCCTGCCAGTTGCTCGCTCAGAGCGCGACCCTGGCCACACGTTTACTCCATTGCCGGCGGTGTTCCAGTTGGCCGTTTTCCCAGGCTGTCTGTTCCGCTTCGAGGTAGAACCACTCGGCATCGGCGTGCACGCTCAAGTGGCTTTCCACTTCCACCGTCCACTGGTCACGGCCGACACGGTAGTGCCATTCAATATCGGCACGGGTCGACAGCGGGTCCCAGGGCAAGGTGTGATATTGCTCGGTGCAACGTTGGTCCACCCATAGGCCATGGTCGGTAAAGCGCATGGCGCCCAGGTCATCTTCGATCTTCACGCAGACTTCACCACTGCCGACGTCTTCGATCAAGGTGCGTTTCGGCGCGGCGGCGCGCAGTACCTCCAGGTTCGCCGGGGTCGACGATTGTGGCGCTTCGAACGGGCACTCCACCGCGTCGCCGGTGAACACCGGCAACTGCAGGCTGTGCAGGGTCGGCAGCAAGGTCAGCGTGGTCAGTTCGCGGCTCGGCCACAGCAGCGGGAAACTCGCGGTGCTCAGCGCCAGGCGCAAACGGTAGCCGGCGGGCAGGCGCATGCCGATGTGGTCGAGGTTCAGGTGCACGTCCATCGCTTCACCCGGCACGACCGGTGTTACCTGGGAAAGGTCCTCGCGAAGCGTGAGATTAAGCACACCGTAGCTGATCTGCGTGACCTGGCCGTCCGGCGCCACCGCATTCAGGCGCGCGACCAATTGCCCGCAGGCGGTGTCGCTGGCCAGACGCAGCGTGAGGCGCGCATCGCCAAGCAGCGCCAGGGGCTCGGTCAGCGGTTGGGAATCGAAGCACAGCGAGTGGGCGTCATCGCGGCGCTGGTCCGTCGGGCCATCGGGGCCAAACCAGATGGCACAGTATTCGCCCTGATGCAGGCCGGAGGTCAGCGGCGAGCAGATACTGCGCGGCGTGACCAAGGGCTGCGCGCCGGCAGTCAGGCCGTGCTCGCCGAGGCTGAAATCGGTCCATTGCACCTGCGGATCCGGCCAGCCCGACGTCTGCACCCAGATCCCCGGCCGCTCAGCATAACTGCCCTTCGGCGGCAGAATATCCTGTAGGTAAAAGGTGCAAGATGCGTCATCCATCACCCCGTTATCGATGCCCTTTAACCAGTGATCCCACCAGCGTTTGGCTTCTTGCAGGAAGCCGATGGCCGGATTGGGCACGGCGAAATGCGGGTATTTGTGAATCCATGGGCCGATCATGGCTTTCTTCGGCCCTGGCAGGTTTTCCATCAGGCGCGAAACGGTATTGCGGTAGGCATCCCCCCAACCGCCCACCGCGTAGACGGCGGCTTTGATCTGCGAGTAGTCCTCGCACACCGAGCCGTGGCGCCAGTAGTCATCACGGGTCTGGTGGTGCAGCCAGGTTTCGGCGAGCAGCGGCATGGCTTCCAGGCGTTGGTGCCAGAGGGTTTTCCAGTCGTCGCCAACCAACAGAGGATCAGGCACCGCCGCGCTGAAGTTGAGCATGGTGGCGGCCCAGCCGAAGTTCTCCATCAACAGGTTGCCGCCCTTGTAATGGATGTCGTCGGCGAAGCGGTCATCGGTGGAGCAGAGGGTAATGATTGCCTTCAGCGCCTCGGGCTGGCGCGCCGCGACTTGCAGGCCGTTGAAACCGCCCCAGGAGATACCCATCATGCCGACGTTGCCGTCGCACCAAGGCTGGCGGCACAGCCAATCGATCACCTCGAGGGCGTCCTCCTGCTCCTGCAGCAGGTACTCATCGGCCATCAGCCCTTGGGACTCGCCATTGCCGCGCATATCGACGCGCACGCACACATAGCCCTGCCCCGCCATCCACGGGTGGGTCAGCGCATCGCGCACGGCGGTGCCATCGCGTTTGCGGTACGGCAGGTACTCCAGAATCGCCGGGAACGTTTGCGGGCCGGCGACTTCCGGCAGCCAGATGCGTGCGGCCAATTGCGTGCCGTCCTTCAAGGGGATCAGGCAGTGCTCGATTTCACGAATCTTGTAGGCAAACTCGGTAACGATTTCCATCGGTAACTCCAAACGCGTTTATTGCAAACAAACGGCTCCCCCGCGCCCGGAGGGGAGCGTACGGGGGAGACACACAGGTTGTCGGGCTTAGCGGGCGAATGCCGCGACGGGGCTGGCGCCACGCAGCTCGGGCTCGGTGGTCGGCCTGAGGTTTTTCACATCGAGCAGCGCCGGGTTCTTCAGCCAGAAGATCAGCGAGGTACTGGCCAGCAACACCAGGATCATCCCGGGCAAGCCACCGAGGTTGGAAAGCATCTTCACGCCATCGACACCGACAAACGCGACCATCACCCACGATACCGAGCCGATGATCAGGCCCCAGATGATCTTCAGCAGCGGGTTGCCGTCCAGGTCGGAATCGGCGGTCACGCCTTTGCTGCACAGGTTGGCGATCACATCGGTGCTGGAGTCTGCCGCGGTGACGAACGAGATAAACGCCACGAACAGCAGGAACGCGATCATCAAGCCGCTGGCCGGCAATTGCTGGAACATCTGGTACAGCACGTGCTCCACGCCCTGCTCGTTCAACACACGGTTGAGGCTGCCATCACCCAGCGCGTCGAAGTAGAGGCTGGTGCCGGAGAAGATGCAGATCCACACCGCCGTGAACAACGCCGGGTAGAGCATGTTGATGTGGATGAATTCGCGCACGGTGTAGCCGCGGCCGATCTTGCCGAGGAACAGCGCACTCACCGGGGCCCAGGCAAACCACACCGACCAATAGAACACGGTCCAGCTGTGCGGCCAGGTGTCGCCACTGGCGGCGCCGGTGAACAGGCTGCGGCTGAAGAAGGTGTCGAGGTACACGCCGAGGGACTCGACGCCCAAGCTGAACATGTAAAGGGTCGGCCCGCACAGCAGCACGAACAGCCCCAAGGCGAGCATGATCCAGGTGTTGAACGACGACAACATCACAATACCGCGCTGCAAGCCGCTGGCGGCCGAGGCGACAAAGGTGATGACGATGATCGTGATGATGATGGCCAGGCGCAATGGGGTGGTTTCACCGCCGATGTATTGGGCCATGCCACCGGCCAAGGTCAGCGCGCCCGTGCCCAGGGACGAGGCCATGCCGGCCACCAGCGCGAACATCGCCAGGGTGTCGATCAGCCCGGCATAGCGCTTGACTCGCGCTGCGCCCAGCAGCGGCTCGAGCATGGCGCCGATGGAGAAGTTGCTGCGGCGGTTATAGAACACCAGCGCAAACACCAGCGACGGCACCAGGTAGATGGCGTACGGAGTGATGGTCCAGTGCAGGAACATCGTCGACATGGCAAAGCTCTTGGCCGCCGAGCTGCCCGCTTCGATCGGCAGGCTGGTGGGTGGGCCGTACAGGTGGTAGAGCGGTTCGGCGGTGGTCCAGAACAGCACGCCCACTGCCAGCGTGGTGCAGAGCGCCACCATGAACCAGCGCCATTTGCTCAGCAAAGGCTGGGCGTCTTCACCGCCGATACGCACTTTGCCCAGCGCGGAGAAGTAGACGATAGCGGTCAGCACCACCATGGCAAACGAGCCGGCGCTGAACAGCCATGAGAAGTTTTTCAGGATCAGGTTGTTGAGCTGTTTGCTGACCGCAAGGAATGCATTCAGGTCGACGTAGCTGGCGATCACCGCCGCCAGCAGGATCAGGAAAGTTGGCCAGAACACCAACGGACGCAGTGGATATTTCATGTAGAGCCATTCCCCTTGCAGACTATTTTTTGTGTTAGAGGGCGGGCACCGCAGCATCCTGCTGCAGCGAGTCGCCTGGAAGTCTTTCGCGTGGCTATAGATAAACGTTTAACCGGCCAAGGGCGCAATCAACCAATGTGCATAGGGGTATTCCCCCACGTCATGACGCACCCGCACAGTTCAGGGCGAATAGGCAGTGCACAATGGCAAGGCACCAGGAGGATAAATCGCAGACGAAAAAAAGCCCGCTCAATGAGCGGGCTTCTTGTGGTGACCTGGCGTTCAGCGTTCCAGGTAACCGAATATGGCGCAGCGGACGGGACTCGAACCCGCGACCCCCGGCGTGACAGGCCGGTATTCTAACCGACTGAACTACCGCTGCGCGTAACACATGAAGCGAATGGTGGGTGATGACGGGATCGAACCGCCGACCCTCTGCTTGTAAGGCAGATGCTCTCCCAGCTGAGCTAATCACCCT
>NZ_JBYVMD010000044.1:0-47845 GCF_058145955.1 Pseudomonas sp. A39 | reverse complement strand
CGGGTTACCCACGGATTCAAGCCTGCGTTCGGCCAGCGTGTTTGACGGGGCGCCTAAGATCAAGATCAAAAGCCAGAGCACAGCGGCCTGACAGCCGGCTTGAGTGGTGTAGAGCAAAGGCAAACGCGGCGGCCTTAAAGCCGACCGGAGTTGCGTCTGTCGATCGCGGTCCAAATGTGGGAGGGGGCTTGCTCCCGATGGCGGTGGGTCAGTTACAGATGTATTAACTGACACACTGCTATTGGGAGCAAGCCCCCTCCCACATTGGGTTCTACCGTGTTCTGGTGATTGGGGCTTGCAAGTGCTCGGTGGGGAATGCCTTTGCATACACCTGGCACACCCTCAGCACCTGTTCATCGGCAAACCGCGCGCCCACTACATGCAGGCCCACCGGCAAGCCATTCGCCGCCAATCCACACGGCACCGAGGCCGCGGGCTGTTGGGTCAGGTTGAAGGGGTAGGTGAACGGCGTCCACTGTGTCCATTCCTGCAAGCCGGAACCCGGTGGCACGTCATGCCCGGCCTCGAACGCGGTGATCGGCATCATCGGTGACACCAGTACATCGTAGTGCTCATGGAACGCGGCCATGCGTGCCACCAGTGCGGCGCGGGCTTCGAGGGCTGAGTTGAAGTCATTCAGGCTCAGCCGCTCGCCGCGTTGGGCGATGCGCAGCAGGCCAGGGTCCAGCAGTTGTTTTTGCGCTTCGCTCATGGGCCCGGTCAGGCGGGCCGCGCCGGCTGCCCATAAAGTGCTGAACACCTCCAGGGGGTCGCTGAAGCCCGGGTCGATTTGCTCGACATGCGCGCCCAGCTGCTCCAGGCCTCGAACCGCTTGGGCGACCACCTTGGCCACCTGCGGGTCGACATCCACGTAACCGAAGTTGGGACTGTAGGCCACGCGCAACCCTTTCAAATCCGCTGCGCCCGACAACCACGGTGTGGTCCGTGGCGCACCGATCAAGCCATCCCGCGTGTCCGGCTGGGCGATGGTTTGCAGCATCAACACGCTGTCTTCCACCGTGCGGGTCATCGGCCCCAGGTGCGAGAGGAGGGTCATGGCGCTGGCCGGCCATTGGGGCACATAACCGAAGGTCGGCTTGATCCCGAAGGTGCCGGTAAACGCACAGGGAATCCGGATCGAACCGCCCGCATCGCTGCCCTGGTGCAACACGCCGAGGTTCAAGGCGGCCGCTGCCCCTGCGCCGCCGGAGGATCCGCCCGCCGTGGTGCGTGTGTCCCAGGGGTTGCGGGTGATGCCGTACAGCGGGTTGTCGGTAACGCCTTTCCAGCCGAATTCCGGTGTGGTGGTCTTGCCCAGCAGCACCGCGCCGGCCTTGCGCATAAAGGCGGTGAAGGGCGCGTCGATGTCCCATGGACCCTCGGCCGATGTGGTGTGCGAGCCCTTGCGGGTGGGCATGCCGACGGTCAGCGTCAGGTCTTTGATCGACGCCGGCACACCGTCCAGCGCGCCGCAGGGTTGGCCGTTGAGCCAGCGTTGCTCCGAGGCGCGCGCGGCCTTCAGCGCGCCTTCCGGGTCCACGTGGCAGTAGGCGTTCACCACCGGGTTATAGCGTTCGATACGCAGCAAGGCGTCTTCGGTGACGTCCACCGGCGACAAGGTCTTGTTGCGAAAATGCTGCAGCAGTTGCACTGCCGTCAGTTGCCCGATCTCGCTCATGCGATTTCCCCCTGGGCGGCATTGACCATGGCCCGCAGCAATACCGCGCAGCCCGCCGCCAGGTCGTCCGGCGCGGCGTTTTCGATTTCGTTATGGCTGATGCCGCCTTCGCACGGCACGAAGATCATCCCGGCGGGGCCCAGTTCGGCGACGAAAATCGCGTCGTGCCCGGCACCGCTGACGATGTCCATATGGCTCAAGCCCAAGGCCTCGGCGCCTTCACGCACGGCGTTGACGCAGGCCGGGGCGAAGTCCAGGGGTGGGAAGTCGGCGGTGGGGGTCAATTCAAACGTCAACCCGTGCCGGGTGGCAGTGGCTTCGATCACGCCGCGCACTTCATCGACCATGGCTTGCAGCGTGTCCGCATGCAGGTGACGCAGGTCGAGGGTCATGTGCACCTGACCGGGAATCACGTTGCGTGAGCCGGGGTGCAGGCTCAGGCAACCGACCGTGCCACACGCGTGGGGTTGTTGTTGATGGGCGATGCGGTTGACCGCGCTGACCACCTCGGCGGCGCCGACCAGGGCGTCCGTGCGCAGGTGCATCGGCGTCGGGCCGGCGTGGGCTTCGACGCCGGTGAACGTCAGGTCGAACCACTTCTGGCCCAGGCAACCCATCACCACGCCAATCGTCGTGGCCTGGTCTTCCAGAACGGGGCCCTGTTCGATATGCGCTTCGAAATACGCACCCACCGGGTGGCCGAGGACTGCGCGGGAGCCGGCATACCCGATGCGTTGCAATTCGGCGCCCACCGACAGGCCCTGGTCATCGACTTTGTCGAGGGTGTCCTGCAAGTCGAACTTACCGGCAAACACCCCGGAGCCCATCATGCAGGGCGGAAAACGCGAGCCCTCTTCGTTGGTCCACACCACCACTTCAATCGGCGCTTCGGTCTCGATGTTCAGGTCATTCAGGGTGCGGATCACTTCCAGACCGGCCATCACTCCGTAGCAACCGTCGAACTTACCGCCGGTGGGCTGGGTGTCGATATGGCTGCCGGTCATCACCGGGGGCAGGGCGGGGTTGCGCCCGGCACGGCGCGCAAAGATATTGCCGATGGCGTCGACACTGACGCTGCAGCCGGCGGCCTCGCACCATTGCACAAACAGGTCGCGGGCCTGGCGGTCGAGGTCGGTCAGCGCCAGGCGACACACGCCGCCCTTGGCGGTGGCGCCGAGTCGGGCCAGGTCCATCAGCGATTGCCACAGGCGGTCGCGGTTGATCAGCGGGGCGTTGCTCTTGAGCGGTTGCGCGAAACTATTCATCTGCAATCTCCGGTCAGGCACTCAGGGCCAGATAGCGGTTTTTGATGGTCGGGTCGGCGCGGAAGGCTTCGGCGCTGCCTTCGTACACCACGCGGCCTTGTTCGAGCACGTAGTGGCGGTCGGCAAGCTTGTCGCAGACCATCAGGTTCTGTTCCACCAGCAGCACGGGCAGGCCGTCGTCCTTGACCTTGCGCAGGATCTTCACCAGTTCGTCGACGATCACCGGGGCCAAGCCTTCAGTGGGTTCATCGAGGATCAGCAGCTTGGGGTCGTTGAGCAGGGCGCGGGCGATGGCGAGCATCTGTTGCTCGCCGCCGGACAGCGCGTGTCCGGCGTTTTTGCGCCGTTCCTTGAGGCGCGGGAACATCGTGTAGACGTCTTCAAGCTGCCAGCGGCTGGTTTTGCGCGCGGCGATGCGCAGGTTTTCCTCGACGGTGAGCAGGCGGAAAATGCCGCGATTCTCCGGCACCAATGCCAGGCCCTGGCGGGCGATTTCGAAGATCTTCTGGCCCACCAGCGCCTGGCCGTTGAAGTGGATCTGGCCCTGGCGCGGGCAGATGATGCCGAGGATGCTGCGCAGGGTGGTGGTCTTGCCGGCGCCGTTACGGCCGAGCAGCGTGACCAGTTCGCCGGGGTTGACGGTCAGCGACACGCCTTCCAGCACGTGGCTCTTGTCGTAGTAGGAGTGGATATTCTCGACGATCAGCATCAGGCAGCCTCCCCAAGGTATGCAGTGCGCACACGTTCATCGGCGCGCACGAATTCCGGCGTGCCTTCCACCAGGATCTGCCCGTGGCTCATCACCGTGATGCGTTGGCTGATGGACATGACAATGCTCATGTTGTGTTCGATCAGCAGCACCGTGTGGTCGCGGCCGAGGTCGCTGATCAGTTGGGTCATGATCGGGATGTCGTCGATGCCCATGCCCGAGGTGGGCTCGTCGAGCATCAACAGTTTCGGTTTGGAGCAGATCGACATGCCCACCTCCAGCACCCGTTGCTGGCCGTGGGACAACTCGCCGGCCAGGGTGTCGGCGCGGGCGCTGAGTTGCAGGCGCTCCAGCACTTGGTCGGCCATCTCCAGGTGTTCGCGCTTGCTGTCCACGCGGCGCCAGAAATTCAGTGCGCGGGCACCGTCACGGCCTTGGGCGGCCAGGCGCAGGTTCTCGCGTACGCTGAGGTTCTGGAACAGGCTGGTGAGTTGGAACGAGCGCGCCATGCCCAGGCCGACACGGCCGTGGGCCGGCTTGCGCATCAGGTTCTTGCCGTCGAAATGAATCGCCCCGGCGGTGGCCTGGCGTTCGCCGGTGAGGCAGTGGAACAGGCTGGTCTTGCCGGCGCCGTTGGGGCCGATGATGGTGTGGATGGTGCCAGCCTCGACCTTGAGGTTCACGCCATTCACCGCGTGGAACGCGCCATAGGCCAGTTCCAGGTCTTTGGTTTCCAGCAGGATGCTCATAGCCCTTCCTCCTTGGCGACGACGGCGGGTTTGCGGCTGCCGCGCACCTTTTCGAACAGCGACGCCAGGCCGCCCCACAAACCACCGCGCATGAAGATCACCACCAGGATCAGGATCACTCCCAGCAGCATCAGCCAGCGTGGCCACAGGTCGGAGAGGAAATCGCCGAGCAACACGATGGAACCAGCGCCCAGCAGCGAGCCGAACAGCGAGCCGGTGCCGCCGACGATGGTCATGATCAGGATGTTCTCGGACATCGCCAGGTCGATATTCGACAGCGGCACAAAGTGCAGCAGCATCGCGTACAACGCCCCAGCGATGCCGGTGACGGCGCCGGACAATACAAACACCAGGATCTTGAAGTGGCGTGTGTCGTAGCCGATGGCCGAAGCGCGGGTTTCGTTTTCGCGGATCGCCATCAAGGTACTGCCGAACGGCGAGGCGATGACCCGGCGGGCGCCGATGAAAATCAGCAGGAACAACACCGCGACAAAACCGTAGAAGACGCGGGCGTCGGCCAGGGACAGCAGCACCGTGTCACCCAGGCGAATCTCCGGGCGCGGCACGCTGAGCAGGCCGTTGTCGCCGCCGGTCCAGTCGCTGAGGGTGTAGGCGACGAAGTAAGCCATCTGGCTGAACGCCAGGGTCAACATCACGAAGTAGATGCCGGTGCGGCGGATCGCCAGGGCGCCGACCAGCAAGGCCAGGAAACCACCCGCGATGGCGGCGCCGAGCAACGCGGTGAACAGGCCCAGTTGCAGGTGGATCATCAGCAACGCCGCGCAGTAAGCGCCGGCCCCGAAGAAGATGCCTTGGCCGAACGATAGCAGCCCGGTGTAGCCCAGCAACAGGTTGCAGGCCAGGGCCGCCATGGCAAAGATCAGGATCTCGGTGGCCAGGGTCGCCGAGGGCAGTATCAACGGCAGGCCGATCAGCACCGCCAGCACCCACAGCAACATCGCGCGCGATTGCGTCTTGGCAAACGGCAGGGGATTTTTCTCGCTCATGTCAGGCTCTCCCAAACAGGCCGTAAGGACGTACCAGAATCACCACGGCCATGGCGCCATAGATCATCAGGCTCGCCCCCTGGGGCCAGAGTGTGGTCATCAGGCTTTGCACCACGCCCACCAGCAAACCGCCGACCAGCGCACCGCTGAACGAGCCCATGCCGCCGATTACCACCACCACGAAGGCCACGCCGAGAATCTCCGGGCCGACAAACGGCTGGGCGCCGCGCAACGGTGCAAACAGCACGCCCGCGACGCCGGCCAGGGCCACGCCGAGGGCGAAGGTCATGGAGAACAGGCGGAAAATATTGGTGCCCAGCAGCGACACGGTCTCGGTGCTTTCACTGCCGGCCCGCACCAGGGCGCCGAAGCGCGTGCGTTCCAGCAGCAACCACAGGCCCAGGCCGACCAGCCCGGAGAACACGATGAGGAACAGGCGGTAGTAGGGGTAGACGAAGTCACCCACCACCAGCACGCCGCGCAGCAGTTCCGGCACGGCCACGCTCTTGCCCACCGGGCCCCAGATCATCACGCTGGCTTCCTGGATGATCAGCGCGATGCCGAGGGTCACCAGGATCTGGAACATGTGCGGCAAGTGATAGATCCGCTGGATCAATAATCGCTCGATGACCCAGGCCAACGCAGCCACCACCAGCGGCGCGATCAGCAGCGCCAGCCAGAAGTTGCCGGTGAGGCTCACGGCGGTGTAGCAGATGTAGGCGCCGAGCAAAAAGAACGCGCCGTGGGCGAAGTTGACGAAGTTGAGCAGGCCGAAAATGATCGTCAGCCCGACCGCGATCAGAAAGTAGATCATCCCCAGCCCAAGGCCGTTGAGGATCTGGAACAGGTAAAGATTAAGCATGCAGGAACCCTCTGCAGGACGCCGCTCGCGCGGCCCTGCGCTACCTATTTCAGGGGATCAGCCGAGTGTGCAGCCCGTGGCTTCCACTGGCGGGAACGACTGGCCGGCGCTGAGCACTTTGGCCAGGTCATCCTTGTCGGCCATCTCGCTGCTGGCTTTGCCGATCAGCAGGTAGTAATCCTTGATCACCTGGTGGTCGCCGGCGCGGATCGATTCCTTGCCGGTGGGGCCTTCGAAACTCAGGCCCTGCATGGCCTTGGCCACGGTCGGCCCGTCGAAGCTGCCGGTGGCAATGATGGTGTCGAGCATGACCTTGGTGCTGATGTAATCGGCGGCCAGCGGGTAGGTCGGGTTGATGCCGTATTTGGCCTGGGTGAGCTTGACCAGCTCACGGTTGAGTGGGGTGTCGACCTGGTGCCAGTACTGTGCGCCGAGGTACACGCCCGCGAGAATGTCGCTGCCCAGTTCCTGGAACTGGTCGAGTCCGGCGGACCACACCAGCAGCACCTTCATGCGCTCCTTGATGCCGAAGTTGACCGCCTGGCGCAGGGTGTTGGACGACTGGCTGCCGAAGTTGAGCAGCACCAGCACATCGGGCTTGGCGGCGATGGCGTTGGTCAGGTAGCCGGAGAATTCCTGTTCCTGCAACGAGTGGTAGCTGTTGCCGATGTGTTCCAGGCCGTTGTCCTTGAGCACGGTCTTCGCACCTTCCAACAGCGCTTCGCCGAACACGTATTGCGGGGTGATGGTGTACCAGCGCTTGGCGTCCGGCAGCAACTTGATCAGCGGCACCAGGGTTTCGCGTATCGCGCCGTAGGTGGGCACCGACCAGCGGAAGGTCGCGGGGTTGCAGTCCTTGCCGGTGACTTCATCGGCGCCCACCGGGGTCATGAACACGCCACCGACCTTGTCCACTTCCTTGGCCACCGCCAATGCTGACGAAGACAAGGTGCAGCCCTGGAAGAACCGCGCGCCGTCCTGCTGGATAGCCTCCTGCACCTTGCGCACGGCCTTGCCGGCGTTGCCTTCGGTGTCGATGACCTTGTAGTTCAGCGGGCGGCCGAGCAGTTCGGGGTGTTGCTCCACCGCCAGGCGCGAACCCATGTCGGCAAACTTGCCATAGCTGGCAAAGGCGCCGGACATGGACTTGAGGCCGTAAAAGGTAAAGGGCTCGGCGGCGAATGCCGACCGTATGCTCAGCGGTAGGCTGAGGGCGGCGGCTGCGGTGAGGCTGGCTTTCAACAACGTACGACGCTGCATGGGGGTGACTCCCTGGTTTAGTTATTGGCAGGAGTGGCAATGGCGATACGATGGAGCAAGGGCCTGTGGGCAGGCCTGTTATTGAATTGGGTGAAACGGTCTGAGGGTTGGAACCCGGTCAACTGTGGGAGCTGGCTTGCCTGCGATGGCATCGACTCGGTGTAACGGGAATACCGAGGTGCCTGCATCGCAGGCAAGCCAGCTCCCACATTGATTGGGTTTCCACCTCCAGGTTTGGGGCGTCTTCAGGGGCGGTGATCGAACTCCAATAGAAAATGCGGGCTGACTTCACCTTCCAGCGCGGTCATGTGGTGCTCGGCATCGCACATGTGTTCGTGCATCAGGCTGCGCACGGCGCTTTCATCCCCGGCCCGAAAGGCGATCAGCAACTGCTTGTGATAGTCCAGGTTGGCGGCATCGAACTGCTTGCGCTTGGGCTTGTAGGCTTTTTTCAGCACCACCAGGTCGCGCAACAGGTCGTTGAGGAACTGCGCCATGAAACTCAGCAGCGGGTTGGGGCAGGCCTTGGCCAGCAGGTTATGGAACTCCAGTTCCGCCAGGCGTTGCTCGCGTTGGCCGGCTTCGCTGTCTTCCGGGGCGCTGCAAAAATCCACGTTGTCTTGCAGGGCCTGGTAGTCGTCCTCGCTGAGGCGCCCGAGCACCGACACCGCCAGTTCCACTTCGATGACTTTGCGCAGTTGGTACACCTGCTCGCCGTCCAGATGCTGGAAGTGCAGGTAGTTGCGCAAGGCGCGGCTGGCCGGCTCGGTGCCGGCCTGGTTCAGGTAGGCACCGCCGCTGGGGCCCGTGCGCGTGCTCACCAGGCCTTCTACTTCCAGCGCCTTGAGCGCTTCGCGGGCCGAGCCCTTGGAGCATTGGAAGCTTTCCATCAGCTCGCGTTCGGTGGGCAAGCGGTCGCCGGGCTTCAAGGCGTCGGTGACGATGGAGCGCTTGACCGACTCGACAATCACGTCGGACAGCTTCTGGCGTTTGCGTCGTAGCGGGCGGCTTAGCATGGGTTCGATTTATCGTATTAATGCGGATAAATAGCACTTAATAACGATCAAGGAGCAGCGTCAACGCCGGGTGTCGTTTTCGGGGGCAACAGGTCGCAAACGGCTCGCTACTGCGCGTTGACGGAATCCAGGCAGCGAGTGGACTGCGGTGGTTGTTTGCCGTAGACCAGGAAGTCACCGACCCAGCGGTTGATACACCCGCTGTCGTCCTGCTTGGCGGGGTCTTTGAGGCGCAGTTGTTCGACCTGGGGCGCGGCCGTCTCGGCCTGTTGCGCATTGACCAGCACCATGCGCGCCACCCGCTCGGGGAACAGCGCTGCGTAACGGTTGCCCAGGCGGGCTGCATCGGCGTTGCCCAGGTAGAGCAGTTGGGCATCGCCGAGTTGGGTGCGCACGTACTCCAGGTCTTGAGCGGCCTGTTCGACGCCGTTTTCATTGCTGAGGTCGCGGGGGCTGAGTTCGATGACGTCGTAACGGTTGATCAGCGTGCGATAGGCCGGGTTGGCGTAGGTTCCCCAGAGACTCGTGAGGTGAATGACGAAGGTGCCGCCCTGATCACTGCGGGGCGCATCGCCGGCCAGCGCAAACAGCACGCCTTCACGGTTCAGCGGATCGCGTGCGCCGACGCGGGTGAGGTAAAGGCGCAGGTTGCCTTGCCGGGGGGACGCGTAGTTGCGCGGTACGGTCACGATGCCGCATTGGGTGCGTTGCATCACCTCGGGGTCCAGGCGTTCAACGGTGGGGAGCGGGCAGTCCAGCAGCCAGTCGATGGCGGTGGGAGGGATCAGCGGTTGAGCGTGGGCCAGGCCCGCTATCAGCCACAGGCAGGCGCACGTCAGGTGTTTTGCAGCAGTCATCGAGAGATCCCGGGCAACCGTGTGATAACGGCTTTTTTACCAAGGACCTTGGGTCGAGGAATGTAGGGTGAAAAGACGGAATGTGTACGAATTCGGAGTTTTGTTTATCGGATCTCCGTATGCCAGCCGCCGCCCAGTGCTTTGTATAGCGCGATGCTGGCCTGCAGGCGCGCCAGCCGCAGTTGCACGTTCTGGTCCTGGGCCGCGTACAGGGTGCGCTGGGTTTCCAGGACCGTGAGCAAATCCTCGGCGCCTGCCTGGTAGCGGCTTTCAGCGATCTGGAACGCGCTCTGCGCCTGTTGCAGTTCTTCACTTTGCCATTGGCGCTGCTGGTCGAGGCGGGTGATGCTGCTGAGGGCTTTTTCCACGTCGGCAAAGCCGTTGATGATCGCGCCGCGATAGGTGTGCAGCAGTTCATCCTGGCGGGCGCGGGCCTTGTCGCGTTCAGCGCTTAAACGGCCGTTGTTGAAGATCGGGCCGACCAGGCCGGCGGTCAGTGTGTAGTAGGGGCTGCGCAGGATATCCATGGCCTTGTAGGCATCTGAGCCCAGGGTTGCGCCGAGGGTGACGGCGGGCAGCATGGCGGCGCGGGCCACGGTGACGTCGGCTTGCGCCGCGGCCAATTGCGCCTCGGCCTTGGCGATATCGGGCCTGCGGCTGAGCAATTGGCTGGGCATGCCGGCACCGATGGTTGGCCAGGTCAGCGCCTGGAAGGGCTCGGCCCGCAGATTCAGGGCCTGCACCGGCTGGCCGAGCAGGGCGGCCAGGGTGATGCGGGATTCTTCGGCCAGTTGCTGGATCAGGGGCAACTGGCGTTGCTGGCTGGCCACCAGGCTTTTTTGCTGGGCCAGTTCGAGGGCGGTGGCGGAGCCGGCATCGTAGCGGGTCTGCACCAGGTCGAGCACGTTGCGGGCGTTGGCCAGGTTAAGCGCGGCGATTTGCTCGCGCTGGTGGGCGGCGAGGGTCTGGGCGTAGCGGTCGGCCACGCTGCTGAGCAGGGTCAGTTCCACGGTAGCCTGGTCAAACTCGCTGGCGCGCAGGCTGTGCAGGGCGCTGTCACGGGCGGCGGCGCGGCCACCCCAGAAGTCCACTTCGTAACTGGCCGTGAGGTTGGCGCCGAAGTTGTCGACGGCGTCATCGCTTTGTGACACGTCCAGGTCCGGCCCGCCCTGGCCACGCAGCAATTTCTGATGGCTGGTGGCGAGGTTGAACTTCACCTCCGGCAACAACGGTGCCCCGGCGATCACTGCACTGGCCTGGGCCTGGCGCACGCGGGCTGTGGCGGCGGCCACGTCGAAACTGTCACGGCGGGCTTGCTCGACCAGACGGTTCAACTGCGCACTGCCGAACTGTGTCCACCAGTGCTGGTTGGTGGCCTGCGCCGCGTCACGCTCGGCATATTGCCAGCTGGCGGGCGCAGCGATGCCGCTGTCGAGGGCGGGAGGGTGGCCGGCGCAGGCGCTGAGTAACACGCACAGGCCGGGCATGCACAGGGATCGTTTATTCACTGGTCAACGCCTTAACCGGATCGAGCCGGGCAGCTTTACGGGCCGGCATGAAGCCGAATACGACACCGGTGACCAGCGCGCAACCAAATGCGCCCATTACGGCCACCAGGGAAAACTGCACCGCCACCTTGGCCAGCACCAGCACGCCACCCACCAGCAGCGCCAGGGCAATGCCGCACAGGCCGCCGACGACCGAGAGCATCACCGCTTCGGTGAGGAACTGGCGCAGGATGTCGCGCTGGCGTGCGCCGGTGGCCATGCGGATGCCGATTTCGCGGGTCCGCTCGCGCACGGTCATCAGCATGATATTCATTACGCCAATGCCGCCCACCAGCAGGGAAATCGCGGCAATCGAACCGAGCATCAGCGACAGGGTGTTCTGCGTGCGCGCCTCGGCCTGGATCATGGCGGCGTTGTTGGTCAGCTCGTAATCGCGCTTACCGTTGTGCAGCGTTTGCATCAACTGGTCGATCGCCAACTCGGCCTCGCGCACCTTGCGCGCATCGGCCGCGGCGATCACCACGTACTCGGGGTTGTAGCTGCCGAACAGGCGCACGCTGGCGGCGGTGTAAGGGATGGCGATACGGTCGTCACTGTCCTTGTTACCGGAGCTGGCGCCTTTTTCCGCGAGCACGCCGATGACCTGGAACGGCACGTTCTCAATCAGGATGTACTGGCCGATGGGGTCGACCTCGCCCTTGAACAGCTTTTCACGCACGCGATGACCGATCACCGCCACCGTGGCAGCGGCACGCTCGTCGGCGGCCGTGAAGTAATTGCCCTCGACCACCGGCCAATTGAAAATCGCCGGGAAATTGGTGTCGTTGCCGCCCACATAGGCCATGTAGTCGACGTTGCCGAAACGCACCCCGGCTTCGCTGCCGTTGACCGGCATGATGCGTTGCACCTGAGGCAAGGCCGCCAGTGCGTGGACATCGTTGAGGGTCACGATCCCCAGCGGCGTACGCGGGTTAGGCGAGGACCCGCTGAGGTAGATAATGTTGGAGCCGAACGCGCCCATCTGCGCCATGACCTGGCGCTTGCTGCCTTCACCCACCGCCAGCATCACCACCACCGACGCCACGCCGATGATGATGCCCAACAGGGTCAGCGCGGTGCGGAAACGGTTGATCCACATCACTCGCCAGGCGGCCTGTACCGCGTCCACCAGTTCGGCTTTCCACGCGCCATTGTGCTCGGCGCCGTCGGCCAGGCGTTGGCGCAGGTCCACGGCTTGCAGGGCGCCCGTTGAGGCGCCTGGGGCCGCGTCGCTGTCCTGGGCCGAGTCACTGATGATCAAGCCATCGCGAATCTCGATGATGCGGTTGGCCCGCGCCGCGACTTCGCGGTCGTGGGTGATCAGGATCACCACGTGGCCCTGGCTGGCCAGTTCGTCGAGCAGGGTCATGACCTCGGCGCCGCTGTGGCTGTCGAGGGCGCCGGTAGGTTCGTCGGCGAGGATGATGTGCCCGCCGTTCATCAACGCACGGGCGATGGACACCCGTTGTTGCTGGCCACCGGAGAGCTGGTGCGGGCGGTTGCCGGTGCGCTCGGCCAGGCCCAGGCGGGTGAGCAGGGCGCTGGCGCGGGCATGGCGCTCGGCGGCGCTGATACCGGCGTAGATCGCCGGCATCTCGACGTTTTCCTGGGCTGAACCCGAGGGAATCAAGTGGTAGCCCTGGAACACAAAACCAAAGGCTTCGCGGCGCAGCCAGGCGAGTTCGTCGCTGTCCAGGTGCGCGACGTTCTCGCCGGCGAACAGGTAGTCGCCGACGCTGGGACGGTCGAGGCAGCCGAGGATATTCATCAACGTGGACTTGCCGGAGCCGGAGGCGCCGACGATGGCGACGAATTCCCCCGCATGGATCGACAGGTCGATGCCGCGCAACACGTCGACCTGCGGGCTGTCGCCGCCGCCGTAGGATTTGCGGATGTTCTTGAGTTCGATCAGGGGCGTGGTCACCTCAACCCCCGTTGCCGTCGGCCGGACCGATCAGCAGGCGGTCGCCTTCGTTCAGGCCGTCGAGCACCTGTACGCGCAGGCGGTCGCTGATGCCCAGCCGCACGTGGCGCTCCTCGATACGACCGTTGTCGGTCACGACCCGGGCGATCTGCCTGTCGGCACTGGACGTGCCTTGCAGTGCGGCGACCGGTGCGGTGAGGGCATCCTTGACTTGGCCGGCGACGAAAAACACCTGGGTGGTCATTTCGGCCATCAACGCGTTGTCGCTGTTGTCCACGTCCAGCAGCACGGTGTACAGCACCACGCGGCCGCTGCCGCTTTTACTCGAGCTGTTGGGGCTGCCGCTGCCCTGGGTTTCATTCAATGGCTTGGGCGGGATCGGCAGGATTTGCCGCACCGTGCTGCTCCAGCGCCGGTTGCCGCCGCTGAGGGTGGTGAAATACGCGGTCATGCCAGGTTTGACGTGGCCGATATCGGCTTCCGAGACTTCCGCCCATACGGTCATCGGCGACAATTTGGCGATGCGCAGGATCAGCGGCGTCTGCTGCTGGGCGTTGAGGGTCTGGCCGACCCGCGCGTCCACCGCCACCACGGTGCCGGTCATCGGCGCGTAGATGCGCGTGTAGCCCAACTCGGCCTCATCGCTGCGCAGGCTGGCCTGGGCTTGCAGGATCTGCGCCTGGAACATGTCGACCCGGGCCTGGGTGGCGCTCAATTCAGCCTTGGCGGTTTGCACATCTTCTTCACGGGTGGCGTTGCCGGCGGCCAGGCGTTGCTGGCGCTGGTACTTCTGGCGTGCCAGTTCATGCTGGGCCTTTTGCTCCTGCAACTGGGCCTTGAGGTTTTCGATGGCGTAGCGGCTGGCGTCGAGCTTGGCTTTTTGCGTGGACGGGTCGATCTCCACCAGCAATTGGCCTTCCTGGACGTGGTCGCCGGCCTCGACGTGGATCTTGCGGATCTGCCCCGATGCCTGGGCCCCCACGTCCACGTAGCGGCGGGGTTGCAGGGTGCCCAGGGCGGTCACGCTGTTTTCGATATTGCCGCGGGTGACGGCGACGGTGGTGAGGGCGTCACGCCCGGGCGGCAGCACCTGCCAGGCCGCGACGGCGATGATGGGGATCAGGCACGCGATAGCGAGCAAGGCGCGTCGGGCAGGTCGAGGGCGTTTCATGCTTGGGTTTCCAGCCAGGAAAGTTCGGACCGCAGTTGCGGGGAGCTGACAAGTAAACGAGAGAAAGGCGCGGGGATTTAGGCGGTTACACAAGCAGTTACATCAGCCCTCGAAGAAAAAAAACCTCCGTTGATGCAAGTCTGCTTTAAAAGTAGATGAGAATTACTATAAATTGCACACATCCAAACTGCCATTACGTAAACGCCGTCTTTTTTTGTACTCAGGGACCTAATGCCGCCACCCGGCGGTCGGGAGTCATGTTGGAAAACTACTATCGCGAGCTGGTGTGTTTCCTCAACGCCAAGCTGGGCAACCGTCAGGTGGCCGAGGATGTGGTGCATGACGCTTATGTCCGGGTGCTGGAACGCTCCAGCGACACGCCGATCGAACAACCCCGCGCCTTTTTGTACCGCACCGCGCTCAATCTGGTGATCGATGGCCACCGGCGCAACGCCTTGCGCCAGGTTGAGCCCTTGGATGTGCTGGACAGCGAAGAGCGTTTCGCCGCCTGTTCGCCCCATACCACCCATGACCACAGCCAGCGCCTGGAACTGCTCGAGCGCGCCCTGGCCGAGCTGCCCCCTGCCTGTCGCGACAGCTTCCTGCTGCGCAAACTCGAGGGTTTGACCCATGTGCAAATTGCCGAACGCCTGTGCATTTCCCGCGCGCTGGTGGAAAAACACATCGTCAATGCCATGAAGCATTGCCGGGTGCGGATGCGCGAGTGGGAAGCCCACTGATCAATGATCAGTTAAATTTTATTTCATTGTCCTCGTTTCCTATCAACACATGACCTGTTGTGCAGGTCTTGAAGGTATTCCCGCCCCACCGCCAAGGGGCTTATCCAGAGGACACTGGAATGACACAGGCAATTGCTTCGCCCGCGGTTCACGACCTGATCGGTATCGGATTCGGCCCTTCGAACCTGGCGCTGGCCATCGCCCTGCAGGAGCGCGAAAAGGCCCAGGGCAAACTGGACGTGCTGTTTCTCGACAAACAGGCCGACTACCGCTGGCACGGCAATACCCTGGTGACCCAGAGCGAATTGCAGATTTCGTTCCTCAAGGACCTGGTGACCCTGCGCAACCCCACCAGCCCGTATTCGTTCGTTAATTACCTGAAAGCCCACGACCGCTTGGTGGACTTTATCAACCTCGGCACCTTTTACCCCTGCCGCATGGAGTACAACGACTACCTGCGCTGGGTCGCCGGGCAGTTCCAGGCCCAGGCGCGCTATGGCGAGGAAGTGCTGGCCATCGAGCCGATCCTGCATCAGCAGCAGGTCGAAGCCCTGCGCGTGATCTCCCGCGATGCCCTCGGCGAGCAGCATGTTCGCACCACCCGTTCGGTGGTGGTCAGCGCCGGCGGCACGCCGCGGATTCCCGAAGCGTTCAAGGCGCTCAAGGGTGACAGCCGGGTGTTCCACCACTCCCAGTACCTGGAGCGCATGGCCTCGCAGCCGTGTGTCGAGGGCAAGGCCATGCGCATCGCCATTATCGGCGGCGGCCAGAGTGCGGCCGAAGCCTTTATCGACCTGAACGACAGCTTCCCGTCGGTGCAGGTCGACATGATCCTGCGCGGCTCGGCACTCAAGCCCGCCGATGACAGCCCGTTCGTCAATGAAGTGTTTTCGCCGGCCTTTACCGACTTGGTGTTCCAGCAGGAGGGCGCCGAACGTGAACGCCTGGTGGCCGAGTACCAGAACACCAACTATTCGGTGGTCGACCTGGACCTGATCGAGCGCATCTACGGCATCTTCTACCGCCAGAAAGTCTCCGGCATCGCCCGCCAGGCGTTCCGCACCATGACCGTGGTCGAGAAGGCCACGCCAGGCCCGCTGGGCATTGAACTGGTGCTGCGCAACAACGCCAACGGGGAAACCAGCGTCAACCATTACGACGCGGTGATCCTGGCCACCGGCTACGAGCGCCAGACACACCGCGCCTTGTTGGCGCCGCTGGAAGGCTACCTGGGCGACTTTGACGTGGCGCGCGACTACCGCATCGTGACCGACGAGCGTTGCAACGCCGGCATCTACATCCAGGGTTTCAGCCAGGCCAGCCATGGGTTGAGCGACACCTTGCTGTCGGTGCTGCCGATTCGGGCGGATGAGATTGCGGCGTCGTTGTATGCGCTGGACCGTGGGCGCGGCAAGGGGCGGTCGGTGCAGGACTTGCTACTCGCTACCGCCAGCTGATCGTTGTGGCGAGGGAGCTTGCTCCCGCTCGACAGCGCAGCTGGAGCCGGCTTTTTTGGGGCCGCTCCGCAGCCCAGCGGGAGCAAGCTCCCTCGCCACAAACACGCGGTCCTACAGACGGCACTGGCGTGATGGTTGAGCTACTGGTACTGTACAAAAAACCAGTATCGGTAGCCCTCCATGCAGTTGATCGAAAAACTCAGCATCCTCGCCGACGCCGCCAAGTACGACGCGTCCTGCGCCAGCAGTGGCGCGCCCAAGCGCAGCTCCGAGGGCAAGGCGGGGCTGGGTTCCACCGATGGCATGGGCATCTGTCACAGCTACACCCCCGACGGGCGTTGTGTGTCGTTGCTCAAGGTGTTGCTCACCAATTTCTGTCTCTATGACTGCCAGTACTGCGTCAACCGCCGCTCCAGCGACGTGCCCCGCGCGCGTTTCAGCCCGGAGGAGGTGGTCACCCTGACCCTGGATTTCTACCGGCGCAATTGCGTCAGCGGGCTGTTTCTCAGCTCCGGTATCATCCGTTCGTCCGACTACACCATGGAGCAATTGGTGCGCGTGGCCAAACTGCTGCGCGAAGAACACGATTTTCGCGGCTATATCCACCTCAAGACCATCCCCGATGCAGATCCGGCGCTCATCGCCGAAGCGGGGCGGTATGCCGATCGGTTGAGCGTGAACATCGAACTGCCCACCGAGGCCAGCCTGCACACCCTGGCGCCGGAAAAACAGATCGTTTCGATCAAGCAGGCCATGCAGACCATCTACACCGGCGAGCAGACCGTGCTCAACGAACCGCGCGCCCCGCGCTTTGCCCCGGCCGGGCAGAGCACGCAGATGATCGTGGGCGCCGACGACACCGACGACAGCACCATTCTTCACGGAGCCGAGGCGTTGTACGGCAACTTCAAATTGCGCCGTGTGTATTACTCGGCCTTCAGTCCCATCCCCAACAGCCCGAAAAGCGTGCCCCTGGCCGCGCCGCCGCTGATGCGTGAACACCGTTTGTACCAGGCTGACTTCCTGCTGCGCAGCTACGGTTTCAGTGCGAACGAATTATTCGAAGGCCCCGGCCACCTGGCCCTGGACATCGACCCCAAGCTGGCCTGGGCCCTGGATAACCGCGACGTGTTCCCCCTGGACCTGAACCGCGCCGAACCGACCTTGATTGCGCGCATTCCGGGCATTGGCTTGCGTACCACCCAGCGCCTGGTGGACCTGCGTCGTGAACGCAAGATCCGCTTCGAAGACCTGGCGCGCATGCGCTGCGTGCTGGCGAAAGCCAAGCCGTTTTTCATCACCAGTGACTACCACCCGCAACAGGCCGACAGCACCAGCGTGTTGCTGCGCGAGCAATTGCGCGACCGCCCGCAACCGCAGCAAATGGGGCTGTGGGGATGATCAGCCTGGAATGCGACAACCTGTTCAGCACTTGGCGCGAACAGGCGCGCTGGCTGCTCAGCCATCAGGTCGACCCCAGCCAGGTGAGCTGGGGGGAGGCGGAGGTGGCGGACCTGTTTGCCACTGACCAGTCGATTCCCGAGGCACTGGGGCCTTTCCAGACGCGGGTGCCCAAGGCCCTGCTGCAGTTGCTGGAGTCGGCCGCCTGTTACCACGGCGACCAGCGCTGGAGCTTGTTGTATGAAGTGTTGTGGCGAGTCAGCCACGGCGACCGCACCGCAATGCTGGCCGGGGACAAGCTGGGCAGCGAGTTGCAGCGGCGGATCAAGCAGGTCAGTCGCGAGGCGCACCACCTGCATGCATTTGTGCGGTTTATCGCGTTGCCGGCCGGGGCAGGGCCGGAATTGCCCGAGTACGTGGCCTGGCATGAGCCGGCCCATGACATCCTGAAATCAGCCAGCCAGCACTTTATCGGGCGCATGGGTCGTCATCGCTGGATGATCGCCACGCCGTTGGATGGGGTTTACTACGATGGCGAACAGTTGATCCATCAGCGCGAGTGCCCCGAAGCGTGGCGGCAGCTGGCGCAGAATGTCGAGGATCCCCACAGTGCGATGTGGCTGACCTACTACAGCCATATCTTCAACCCGGCGCGGTTGAACCCCAAGGTCATGGAAGGGCATTTGCCGAGCCGGTTCTGGAAGAATCTGCCGGAGGGCAAGTTGATACCGGGGTTGATCAGTGAAGCGCGGACGGGGAAGCAGAAGGATGGGCAGGCCAGGCTGATCGGGGCCAGGCCCGGCAAGAAAATCTTAATCGGGCAAGGTTAAAAATGCAGGAGGGGCTGGTGTGGGAGGGGGCTTGCCCGCTCCCACATTAGATCTGCATCGTTTTGGAGCGATAGGTTCAGGCCAGCTCGGTGGCGGTGTTCTTGACCACCGCCAACTCCGGATGCGCCACCAGCTTATCAATGTGTAACTCATCATTGTTCAACCAAGTCTCCGTCAGCACCCGGTAGTGCTCCATGTCCCGGCAACGCATGCGCAGGCTGTAGTCAAACGGCCCGCTGATCAGTTGGCATTCGAATACCTGGGGGCAGGCCTTCACGCAGGCTTCGAAGGCCTTTTGCGCCGAGCGCCCGCTCTGGTTGGACAAGGCCACCAACACCAGCAGCGACAGCCCTGGCGAGACCATCTGCACATCGATGATCGCCCCATAGCCACGGATCACCCCGCGTCGCTCCAACTTGCGCACCCGCTCCAGGCAGGGCCTGGGGGTGAGGTGCACCAGCGACGAAAGCTTTTCGTAGGTGATACGGCCCTGGTGGCGCAGCACTTCGATGATGGCTTCATCAATGCGGTCCAGTACGGGGGCGGAATGGGGTCCGGAGGCCTTGGTATCCATGGGGTTCACTTCAAACGGTTGGAATAAATGGCGGCAAACCTTGCGTGTTTGCCTGACCCTTCACATGGTACGGCCTTCCTCCGTCAACGTCTGTATGCGCTCGGGGACGTGCCTGCACACCTCAGGCGCGCTTTTGCTGCTGCACGCGAGGCTGCTGGGCGAGTCGGGCAAACAAGTCTTTCGGGTCGGCGAGGTCCGGCACCAGCTCAAGTTCGCTGCCCACGTCCAGTGCCTTGGCCACATCCAATACATAACGCAGCGCCGAGTAGTCTTCGATGGCAAAGCCCACGGAGTCGAACAGGGTGATCTGGTGCGCGTTCTCACGGCCGGGCTGCTGGCCGTTGATCACTTGCCACAGTTCAGTCACCGGTGAGTCGTGCGGCATCTGCTGGATTTCACCTTCGATGCGGCTTTGTGGCTCGTACTCGACGATCACGCGGGCGCGCTCGACGATGCGTCGGTCCAGCTCGGTTTTGCCTGGACAATCGCCGCCCACCGCGTTGAGGTGCATGCCGGGTTCGATCATTTCGTCTGTGAGGATGGTGGCGTAGGCCTTGTCGGCCGTGACGGTGGTGACGATATCTGCGCCTTTGACCGCTTCGGCGACGCTGCCGGCCAGGATCACCTTGATGGCCGGAAAAGCCTTGAGGTTGTCGGCCAGTTTGGCGGTGGCTTTGGCATCGATGTCGAACAGACGGATTTCCGTGATGCCGAGCATGGCGTGGAAGGCCAGGGCTTGGAATTCACTCTGCGAGCCATTACCGATCAACGCCATGCTGCGGCTGTTCTCCCGCGCCAGGTAGCGGGCGACCAGGGCTGAGGTGGCGGCTGTACGAATGGCAGTGGTCAGGGTCATTTCCGCCAGCAGCACCGGCTTGCCTGTGTCGACATCGCCCAGCGCGCCAAAGGCCATCACGGTGAGCATGCCGGCCAGGGTGTTTTTCGGGTGACCGTTGACGTACTTAAAGGCATACAGCGACGCGTCGGACACCGGCATCAGCTCGATCACGCCATCCGGGGAGTGGTTGGCCAGGCGTGCGCATTTCTCGAAATCCTGCCAGCGCAGGTAGTCGGCGCGAATGTATTCGGCCATTTCGGTCAGGCAGGTTTGCAGGCCTTTTTGCGCGACCAGATAGCTGAGGTCATTGACGTCGATATAGCGGGTCATGGAAATGCTCCTTGTTATTGGAAGGCGGCCAGCGGTTTCTGCTGCGCACAGAGCGCCGTCATGGAGTGGGCCAGTGCGGTTATTGTGGCGGTTGTTGCGCAAGGATCTCGGCTGAAACTGGGGGGTGGCTCAGCCGGTAAAGCTGAAAAGTGGGGTCGGGCAGCCGAATCGGCTGTCGAGCCTGAGACGCGATCAAATAAGGGAGGGAGCGTGCTCCTTCCCACATTGCTACAGTGGCGACTCTGATAGCGCGGTCAGCCAGGAGGAGCCATGTCTACCGTTGTTCGTATTGCCCAGCCCGCCGATGCCGAGGGGATCAGCCAAGTGATTCTGGCGGCATTGCACAGCAGTAATGCGCGGGATTATCCGGCGGATGTGATTGCCCGGGTCGCCAGTAACTTCACGCCGGATGCGGTCCTGGCATTGCTTGAGCGCCGCGTGGTGCTGGTGGCGATTCAGGATCGGGTGATCGTGGCCACCGCCGCACTCGACGGCAGTGTGGTGCGCTCGGTGTTCGTCAATCCGGTGCTGCAAGGGCAGGGCATTGGGCGGCTGTTGATGATTGAAATCGAGTTACGCGCCCGCGAGGCCGGGGTCACGGTACTGAGCGTGCCGTCTTCGCTGACCGCCGAACCGTTCTATGCCAAGTTGGGGTTCCATACTGTGCGCGACGTCTACCACGGCAACGAGCGTACGTTGGTGATGGAAAAGGCGCTGCTGTCCAGGCATCCCATCGGGCCCTATCGCGACCGTCAGCATCGTGCGCAAGTGGTTGCGCTATGGCAGGAGGCTTTTGGCTACGAAACCGCCCATAACCTGCCGACCCTGGCGATTGATAAAAAGCTGGCCGTCAACGATGGGTTGTTTTTCGTGGCGACCGACAAAAAAACCGTGATCGGGACGATTCTGGCGGGCTACGACGGTCATCGTGGCTGGCTGTATTCGGTGGCGGTGCACGCTGACTATCGGCGTCATGGCCTGGGTTCGTCACTGGTACGGCATGCGGAACAGGCATTGACGGCGCTGGGCTGCATGAAGATCAACCTGCAGATCACCAGTGGCAATGAGGCGGTGGCGGGGTTTTACGAGGCGTTGGGGTATGGGGTGGAGCCGAGGATCAGTATGGGGAAGAAGATTGTTGGGAATATTCCGACTCGATCCTGAGAACACCTGAGCTCAAATGTGGGAGCTGGTAAGCCAGCTCCCACATGGGGTTGGGGCGTAGCTTGGTGTGGCTTAGACCTTGACGATCCAGCCCGCTGGCGCTTCAACGTCGCCGGTCTGCACGCCGGTCAGCTCTTTGTAGAGCTTCTGGGTGATCGGGCCGACTTCGGTCTCGCTGTGGAACACGTGCAGCTTGCCGTTGTACTGGATACCGCCGATCGGCGAGATCACCGCAGCGGTACCGCAGGCACCGGCTTCCTTGAATTGGTCCAGTTTGTCGATGAACACTTCGCCCTCGACCACTTCCAGGCCCAGGCGGGTCTTGGCCAGTTCGATCAGCGACAGGCGGGTGATGCCTGGCAGCACCGAAGGCGACTTCGGTGTGATGAACTTATTGTCGTGGGTGATCCCGAAGAAGTTGGCCGAGCCGACTTCTTCGATTTTCGAGTGAGTCATCGGGTCCAGGTAGATCGCATCGGCGAAACCGGATTTCTTCGCTTCGGCGCCCGGCATCAGGCTGGCGGCGTAGTTGCCACCGACCTTGGCGGCACCGGTGCCCTGGGGGGCGGCGCGGTCGAAGGTGGAGATCTGGAAGTTGTGTGGCACCAGGCCGCCTTTGAAGTAGGCGCCAACCGGGATGGCGAACACCGAGAAGATGAACTCCGGCGCGGTACGTACACCGATGTTGTCACCGGTGCCGATCACGAACGGGCGCAGGTACAGCGCGCCGCCACTGCCATACGGCGGGATGAAGCGCTCGTTGGCCTTGACCACTTGTTTGCAGGCGTCGATGAAGTCTTCGGTCGACACATGCGGCATCAGCAGGCGCGCGCAGCTGCGCTGCATGCGGGCGGCGTTCTGGTCCGGGCGGAACAGGTTGATCGAGCCGTCCTTGCAGCGGTAGGCCTTGAGGCCTTCAAAGCATTGCTGGCCATAGTGCAGGGCGGTGGAGCCCTCGCTGATGTGCAGCACGTTGTCGTCGGTCAGGGTGCCAGCTTGCCATTCGCCGTTTTTCCAGACCTGGAGAAACCGCTTGTCGGTCTTGATGTAGTCAAAACCCAGCTTGTCCCAATTGATGCTTTCGTTACCCATGACACCCTCTATCTTTGGTCAAGTCGGTTTTTTTTCTGAATGGGCGCAACAATACTGCATTCTTGGCTTGTGTGGGAGCCACTGGGTGGACGCCTTCAGCCTCTGTATTGACCGATCCACCGCTATCGGGGGCAAGCCCCCACCCCCATTTGGCATGCATTCCCCTGTGGGAGGGGGCTTGCCCCCGATGGCCTCCCCGCGGTTTTACAGGTGCAGCGCGTGGCCCAGCGCCCGCAGCGCAGCCTCCTGCACCGCCTCGCCGAGGGTCGGATGGGCGTGGATGGTGCCGGCCACGTCTTCCAGGCGCGCGCCCATTTCCAGGCTCAGGCCGAAGGCGGTGGACAGCTCGGACACGCCGGCGCCAACTGCTTGCCAGCCGACGATCAGATGATTGTCGCGGCGTGCCACCACCCGTACGAAGCCGGTTTTCGACTCCAGGGTCATTGCGCGGCCGTTGGCGGCGAACGGGAAACTCGACACGATGCAGTCCAGGCCGGCGGCCTTGGCTTCATCGGGTGTCTTGCCGACCACCACCAGTTCCGGGTCGGTAAAGCACACGGCCGGGATTGCCGCCGGGTTGAATTCGCGGGATTTACCGCTGATCAGTTCGGCAACCATTTCACCTTGGGCCATGGCCCGATGGGCCAGCATCGGCTCGCCGCTCAGGTCGCCGATGGCCCACACGTTGCGCATGCTGGTCTGGCAGCGGCTGTCGATTTTGACCGCCGCGCCGTTCATCTCCAGGTTCAGCGCCTCAAGGTTCCAGCCCTGGGTATTGGGGGTGCGACCCACGGCGACCAGCACCTGGTCGGTTTCCAGCGAGAGGGTGTCACCCTTCGGGTCACGTACCTGCAACTGGTTGTCGGCAAAACCGCTGACGCTGTGATTGAGGAACAGCTTCACCCCCAAGTGCTTGAGGGACTCGTTCACCGGTTGGGTCAATTCGGCGTCGTAGGCCGGCAGGATGCGATCCTGCGCCTCGACCACGCTGACCTCGGCGCCAAGCTTACGGTAGGCAATCCCCAGTTCCAGGCCGATATAGCCGCCACCCACCACGATCAGGCGCTTGGGCACCCGCGTTGGCGCCAGCGCCTCGGTGGACGAGATGATCGGCCCGCCAATCGGCAGCATCGGCAGGTTGACGCTTTTCGAACCAGTGGCCAGCAACAGGTGTTCGCACTGGATGCGCTGGTCGCCGACGTCGACGGTCTTGCCGTCCACCACCTTGGCCCAGCCGTGGATCACTTGCACCTTGTGCTTCTTCAGCAGCGCGGCGACGCCGGTGGTCAGGCGGTCAACGATGCCGTCTTTCCATTCCACGCTCTTGCGGATGTCCAGGGTCGGCACATCCACTTCGATGCCCAGGTGTGAACCCTGGCTGTGCTGGACTGTTTGCTGGAATTGCTCGGCCACATGGATCAACGCCTTGGACGGGATGCAGCCGATATTCAGGCAGGTGCCGCCCAGCGCCTGGCCTTCCACCAGGAGGGTCGGGATGCCCAGTTGGCCGGCACGGATCGCCGCCACATAACCGCCAGGGCCGCCGCCGATAATCAGCAGCGTGGTATTCAATGTCTGCGTCATGCCTTACTCCAGGAACAGGCTGGCGGGTTGTTCGAGCAGGCCGCGAATGGCCTGGATGAATTGCGCTGCATCCATGCCATCGACCACGCGGTGATCGAAGGAGCTGGAGAGGTTCATCATCTTGCGCACCACGATCTGGCCCTTGATCACCATCGGCCGCTCGACGATGCGGTTGACGCCGACGATGGCCACTTCCGGCAGGTTGAGCACCGGCGTGCTGACGATGCCGCCCAAGGCGCCGAGGCTGGTCAGGGTGATGGTCGAGCCGGACAGCTCGTCACGGCTGGCCTTGCCATTGCGCGCAGCAGTGGCCAAACGTGCGATTTCCTCGGCATTGCCCCACAGGCTGCGGGCCTCGGCGTGACGCACCACCGGTACCATCAGGCCCACGTCGCTTTGGGTGGCGACACCTACGTGAACCGCGCCAAGGCGGGTGATGACCTGGGCTTCGTCGTCGTAACGCGCATTGATCTGTGGAAAGTCCCGCAGCGCCACGACCATGGCTCGCACGATGAACGGCAGCAGGGTCAGCTTGCCACGCGTGGCGCCGTGCTTCTCATTGAGGTGCACGCGCAGTTCGTCGAGAGCGGTGACGTCGATTTCTTCCACGTAGCTGAAATGTGCGGCCCGCCGGGTGGCGTCCTGCATGCGCTGGGCGATCTTGCGGCGCATGCCGATCACCGGGATCTGTTCTTCGTCGTTGCGTTCGGCGTAGGGGTTGGCTGCGGTTTGGGTTTGCGTCGGACGCTGCTGCAAGTAAGCGTCCAGATCTTCGTGCAGAATCCGGCCCGCCGGGCCTGAGCCCTGGACCAGGCGCAGTTGAATCCCCGCATCCAGCGCATGTTTGCGCACGGCAGGGGAGGCCAATGGGCGTTCGTCGGCGGTACGGACCACCGGGGCCTGGGCTGCGACAACCGGAGCGGGTTGGCTTTCAACCACCACCGGTGCAGGCTTGGCTTGCACCACCGGGGCGGCCTTCGGCGCCTCCTTCACGACCGGCGCGTCCTTGGCGTTGCCCGCACCCTCCACTTCAATGCTGATCAAAATACTGCCCACGGCCATGACTTCACCCGGCTCGCCGCCGAGGGAAATCACCTTGCCATGCACCGGCGAGGGAATGTCCACCATCGCCTTGTCGGTCATCACATCCGCCAGCACCTGGTCTTCGACCACCATGTCGCCGACCTTCACATGCCACACCGACAGTTCAACTTCCGCGATGCCTTCGCCAATGTCCGGCATCTTGATAACGTGCGTGCCCATTCAGACCTCCATGACCCGTTTCAACGCCGCGCCCACTCGGGACGGGCCTGGGAAATACGCCCACTCCTGCGCGTGCGGGTAGGGGGTGTCCCAACCGGTGACGCGTTCGATCGGCGCTTCCAGGTGGTGGAAGCAATGCTCCTGCACCAGTGCGACCAGCTCGGCGCCAAAGCCGCAGGTGCGAGTGGCTTCGTGCACCACCACGCAGCGGCCGGTCTTCTTGACGGAGTTGACGATGGTTTCCAGGTCCAGCGGCCACAGGCTGCGCAGGTCGATGACTTCGGCGTCGATGCCGGTTTCTTCGGCGGCGACTTGCGACACATACACCGTGGTGCCGTAGGTCAGCACGGTCACGGCCGAGCCCGGACGCACGATGGCGGCCACGTCCAGCGGCACGGTGTAGTAACCGTCCGGCACTTGGGCTTGCGGGTGTTTCGACCATGGGGTGACGGGCCGGTCGTGATGGCCATCGAACGGGCCGTTGTACAGGCGTTTGGGCTCAAGGAAGATCACCGGGTCATCGTTTTCGATGGAGGCGATCAACAGGCCCTTGGCGTCATAGGGGTTGGACGGCATCACCGTGCGCAGGCCGCACACCTGAGTGAACACCGCTTCGATACTCTGGCTGTGGGTCTGGCCGCCGTAGATGCCGCCGCCGCAAGGCATGCGCATGGTCAGCGGCGCGGTGAACTGGCCGGCCGAGCGATAACGCAGGCGTGCCGCTTCGGAGATGATCTGGTCGGTGGCAGGGTAGACGTAGTCGGCGAACTGGATTTCGGCGACCGGGCGCAGGCCGTAGGCGCCCATGCCCACGGCCACGCCGATAATGCCGCTTTCGGAGATCGGCGCGTCAAACACCCGCGAACTGCCGTACTTGGTCTGCAAGCCTTCGGTGCAACGGAATACGCCGCCGAAATAGCCGACGTCCTGGCCGAATACCACCACGTTATCGTCACGTTCGAGCATCACATCCATGGCCGAGCGCAGGGCCTGGATCATGGTCATGGTGGTGGTGGTCATGGCGGTTTCCACTTCAATGCTGTTGTTGTGATCGTTCATGTCAGATCCCCAACGCTTGACGCTGGCGCTTCAAGTGCTCCGGCATCTCTTTGTAGACGTCTTCGAACATGGTCGCGGCGCTTGGAATCTGGCCGCCGGCAAGGGTGCCGTACTGTTCGGCTTGTTTTTGCGCCGCAATTACTTCGGCTTCAAGTTCGGCACTGACCGCCGCGTGTTCCTCTTCGGACCACTGGCCAATCTTGATCAGGTGCTGCTTGAGGCGGGCAATCGGGTCGCCGAGGGGGAAGTGGCTCCAGTCATCGGCGGGGCGGTATTTGGATGGATCGTCCGAGGTGGAGTGCGGGCCGGCACGGTAGGTGACCCATTCGATCAGCGTGGGTCCGAGGTTGCGGCGCGCACGTTCGGCAGCCCAGGCGGAAGCGGCGTATACCGCGATGAAGTCGTTGCCGTCCACACGCAGGGAGGCGATACCACAACCCACGCCGCGTCCGGCAAAGGTGGTGGCTTCGCCGCCGGCGATGGCTTGGAAGGTGGAGATGGCCCACTGGTTGTTGACCACGTTGAGGATCACCGGCGCGCGGTACACGTGGGCAAAGGTGAGGGCCGTGTGGAAGTCGGATTCGGCGGTGGCGCCGTCGCCGATCCAGGCGGAGGCGATCTTGGTATCGCCCTTGATCGCCGAGGCCATGCCCCAGCCCACGCCTTGTACGAATTGGGTGGCGAGGTTGCCGGAGATCGTGAAGAAGCCAGCGTCTTTCACCGAATACATGATCGGCAACTGGCGGCCCTTGAGCGGATCACGCTCGTTGGACAGCAACTGGCAGATCAGGTCCACCAAGGGCACGTCGCGAGCCATCAGGATGCTTTGCTGGCGGTAGGTGGGGAAGCACATGTCGTCGATGTTCAAGGCCAGGGCCTGGGCGCTGCCGATGGCTTCTTCGCCAAGGCTTTGCATGTAGAACGACATTTTTTTCTGACGCTGGGCGACGACCATGCGGTTATCGAAAATCCGCGTCTTGAGCATCGCGCGCATGCCTTTGCGCAGGATCTCGACGGGAACACCCTCAGCCCAGGGGCCGAGGGCCTGGCCCTGGTCGTCGAGCACGCGGATCAGGCCCTTGGCGAGGTCGGCGGTGTCGGCGGGTTCTACGTCGATGGCGGGTTTGCGCACCAGGCCGGCGTCGGTCAGGCGCAGGTAGGTGAAGTCGGTCTTGCAGCCTGGGCGTCCCGAGGGTTCAGGGACGTGCAGGCGCAGCGGTTCGTACGGCTGATTCATGGCTTCTACGCTCGATCTTGTGAATTTCTTGTAGTGGGCGCGCTAGCTGACAGTCAGTCTCCGGATAGGAGAAATCTTGTCCTACAACAATCATAGGCGGGGCGTAGAAGAATATTTATCTGTGTTTCATTGCGCTCACGATCATTTGCGGATAAAAAAACTGCATAAACATAATAAACAGGTGATTTTGTCTCATGCGCAAACTGGACCGTACCGATATCGGCATTCTCAACGCCCTGCAGGAGAACGCCCGCATCACCAACGCCGACCTGGCCCGCTCGGTCAACCTGTCGCCCACGCCGTGTTTCAACCGGGTGAAGGCAATGGAGGAATTGGGCCTGATTCGCGAGCAGGTCACCTTGCTGGACGCCGATCTGCTGGGGCTGCACGTCAATGTGTTCATCCACGTAAGCCTGGAAAAACAGAATGAGTTGGCGTTGCAGCAGTTCGAAGGCGCGATTTCCGACCGGCCCGAGGTCATGGAGTGCTACCTGATGGCTGGCGACCCGGACTACCTCATCCGGGTGCTGGTACCGACGATCCAGTCGCTTGAGCGTTTCATGATGGATTTTCTGACCAAGGTGCCGGGCGTGGCCAACATCCGCTCAAGCTTTGCCCTCAAGCAAGTGCGTTACAAAACCGCACTGCCACTGCCAAGGGACGGACTGATGGTTTGATAACGGCGCGCTATTACATTGGGTACTTTGATCGTTAGCTGGGTAACTAACTTCATCGTATTTTATTTTTTCGGCTAATAAAAAAAATGCGTAATCAGTCACGTATTTTTCACATGTGTTTTAACACATTAACCCCCATCAGGCCGTGAAGTTCGCGGTCCAGGAAAGGGGTGAGCCGCGATGTCCATGAGAGCCTTGAAGTTAAACTTTCGTACCACACTTTGTTTTGGTGTGGTGTGCCTCCTGCTGTTAGTACAAGGAGCCATGACGCTGATAAAAGTCGATAAAGTTTATTCGTCGACAGTTGAAATCGAAAACAATTGGCTCCCCAGTATCCGTTTGGCCGGTGAGATAGATTCTGCATTTTATAAACTTCGTCTTGACCTGCGTCGTTATGCCATGGAAACCACCCGCCAGGATCCGGCCTCCCTTGAAAAGCTTAAGGCGACGCGTACGGAAGTGCTCGACATTGCCGAGCGTTATGTGCCGTTTGTGTCGAGCCCCGAGGAGCAATCCACCTACAACGGGGCATTAGCCAGCATCAAGAACTACAGCCAGAAGATGGATGAGTTTCTCGCGCAGGCCTCCAGCCTGTCCGTTGAACAGATGTCGACCTACTTGCGTGATGTCAACGGACCTATCGCCCTGGATGTGCAACGTGCCATCCGTGAGCTGATCGCGTTGAATGAGAAGGGCTCCAAGGCGGCGGTACAAGTTGCCTCCGGCGAGTATGAAACAGCACGCTTGTTTACCTGGATACTGATGGTCGGCTCCTTGCTGATCACCGTCGTCATCGCACGCTTGTTTACCCGCAGCATCATTGCTCCGGTACGTGAATTGCTGGTGTCGACCGGCAAAATTGCCGACGGTGATTTACGTGTAGCCATTGCGATCAATGGCAATGACGAGCTGACGGCGTTGCAACGGTCTACCGCGTCCATGCAAATGAATCTGAAAAGTACCCTGCAGCACATCTCGGAAGCGTCCGGGCAGTTGGCGTCGGCGGCGGAGGAGATGAGTGCCATTACCCGCGAATCCAGTGCGGGGATCGAGCGCCAAAGCCTGGAGACGGACCAGGCCGCCACAGCCGTAAACGAGATGACGGCGGCAGTGGAGGAGGTCGCCCGCAATGCGGTGTCGGCGTCCCAATCGACGCAAGATTCCCAGCGCTCGGCCAAAATGGGTCAGGAGCGTGTGACGCAAACCATCGCCTCAATCGAGAAACTCAGCGCCACGGTGCAACAGACCGGCGTGGAAGTTGAAGGCCTGGCCAAGCAGGCTCAGGATATTGCACGGGTGGTTGAAGTGATCCGCTCGATTGCCGAGCAAACCAACCTGCTGGCGTTGAACGCCGCCATTGAGGCGGCCAGGGCAGGAGAACAGGGCAGGGGGTTTGCGGTGGTGGCCGACGAAGTGAGGGCACTGGCGCATAGAACGCAGACATCGACGCAGGAAATCGAGCAGATGATTGCCAAAATCCAGAGCTGCTCCAGCGAAGCGGTGTCCTCCATGGCGCTTAACCGCAACGAGGCGGTGGATTCCTTGAAGATCGCCCATGAAGCGGGCCTGGCCATTACACAGATCACCGAAGCCATCACGGATATCAATGAACGCAACCTGTTGATTGCGACAGCGTCCGAGGAGCAGGCCCATGTAGCCCGCTCCGTGGACCAGAACCTGATCAGTATCCGTGACCTGTCCATCCAGAGTTCTTCGGCGGCCGGCCAGACTTCGATTGCCAGTCAAGAGCTGTCAAGGCTGGCGGTGGACCTCAAGCAGATCGTGTCGAAGTTCTCCGTCGCCTGATAAAACCCGCGCAACATGGCGCGGCACGTAGGCCGCGCCTGCCCGCTTTCACAGTTGGTTCAAGGGGATCTTCAGGTAAGTCACCCCATTTTCCTCTGCAGGCGGCATATTCCCCGCCCGCACATTCACCTGGATCGCCGGCAGCAACAGCGTCGGCATCCCCAGCCCGGCATCACGCTGGGTGCGCATCGCGACAAACGCCGCTTCATCCACTCCGTCATGCACATGGATATTCCCCGCGCGCTGCTCGGCCACCGTGGTCAGGCACTTTGCTTCACGGCCTTCGGGCGGGTAGTCATGGCACACGTACAGCTCGGTCTCCAAAGGAAACGCCAGCAGCTTGCGCATCGATGCATACAACTGCCGCGCATCACCGCCGGGGAAGTCGCAGCGCGCCGTGCCAACGTCGGGCATGAACAGCGTATCGCCCACCAGGATCAGCCGGTCGTCGATCAGGTAGGCCATGTCCGCCGGGGTATGCCCGGGTACATGCAGGGCCTGGGCCTTGATAGAGCCAATATGAAACACCTCATCCGGCGCAAACAAGTGATCGAACTGCGAGCCGTCCACGCGAAATTCCGGTTCCAGGTTGAACAGGTTCTTGAACACGTCCTGCACTTTGCTGATGGACTGGCCAATCGCGATCTTGCCGCCCAGCGTCCGGCGCAGGTAAGGCGCGGCGGAGAGGTGGTCGGCATGGGCGTGGGTTTCGAGCAACCATTGCACCTGCAGGCGATGTTCGCGCACGTAGGCGATCACCTTGTCGGCCTGGCGGGTGTCGGTGCGCCCGGAGGCCGGGTCGTAGTTGAGCACCGAGTCGATGATGGCACAGGGGCCATCATCTGCCTCGTGTAGGACGTAGGTGTAGGTCGACGACGCCTCGTCCAGAAAGGCTTGTATCAACGCGGGCATGGCGGCGGTCCTTGTAGTGGATTGCGGCTTACATTCGAGATGTTTTCCACATAGGCTTGCGAGCTTAAGGGAAAAAAACGGTCCGAGGCAAAGGATCGACCTGTAACGGGACGTGACGCCATACGGCAACGCTCCTTGTGTGCATCGAATTAAAAAGGCGATAGACCATGACCGAACAACACTGGGGCCCTACCATCAGTGGCGATATCGTAGTCATCGGCGGCGGCTCGGCGGGGATCGGCCTGCTGGCCAGCCTGCTCAAGCGCGACCCCCACCTGAATATCACCCTGATCGAGCCGAGCGACCACCACTGCTACCAGCCCGCCTGGACCCTGGTGGGCGGCGGCGCATACGATCTGGAAAAGACCCGCCGCCCGCTGGCCGACGTACTGCCCAATGGCGTCACCTGGGTACAGGCCGCCGTCACCGAACTGCTGCCGGACGAGCAGACGCTGGTCCTCGACAGCGGCCAACGCGTCACCTGGAACAACCTCATCGTGTGCCCTGGCCTGCGCCTGGCCTGGGAGAAGATCGAAGGGCTGCAAGACACCCTTGGCCAGCATGGCGTCACCTCCAACTATAGTTACCAGCACGCGGCCTATACGTGGCAGTTGGTGCAGCAACTCAAGGGCGGCAAGGCGATCTTTACCCAGCCGGCCATGCCGATCAAATGCGCGGGGGCGCCGCAAAAAGCCCTGTACCTGTCCTGCGACCACTGGCTCAAGCAGGGCGCTCTGAAAAACATCGACGTCGAATTCAACCTGGCCGGCGCCGCGCTGTTCGGCGTGGCGACGTTTGTGCCGCCGCTGATGAAGTACATCGAAAAATACGCTGCCCGCCTGGCGTTCAATTCCAACCTGGTGAAGGTTGATGGCCCCGCACGCAAGGCCTGGTTCGAAGTGAAGGACGCCGCAGGCAATGCGACGGTTGAAGAGAAATCCTTCGATATGCTTCACGTGGTCCCACCCCAAGTCTCCCCGGAGTTCATCCGCCAGAGCCCGTTGGCTGACGCCGCCGGCTGGTGCGAAGTAAACCCCCACAGCCTGCAACACCTGCGTTACCCGCACATCTTCGGCCTGGGCGACGTGTGCGGCACCACCAATGCCAAGACCGCCGCTGCGGCGCGCAAGCAAATCGTGGTGGTCGCCGAAAACCTGCTGGCCCTGCGCAAACAGGCGCCGCTGCCGCTCAAGTACGACGGCTACGGTTCCTGCCCGCTGACGGTGGAGAAGGGCAAGGTGGTGCTGGCCGAGTTCGGCTATGGCGGCAAATTGCTGCCGACCTTTCCCCTGGACCCGACCCAGGCGCGCCGCTCAATGTGGTTCCTCAAGGCCACCTTGCTGCCGTGGTTCTACTGGAACGGCATGCTCAAGGGCCGCGAATGGCTGACCCGCCTGAGCAAGGTGGACTGAATGCTGCTGGCCAGTGTGTTGGGATTATTGATGGGCCTGGTCATGGGCCTGACCGGCGCGGGTGGCGGCATCCTCGGGGTGCCGGCGCTGGTGCTGGGCCTGGGGTTGAGCATGACCCAGGCGGCGCCGGTGTCGCTGCTCGCCGTGGGCGCGGCGGCAGCGGTGGGGGCGATTGACGGTTTGCGCCATGGCCTGGTGCGTTACCGTGCTGCGTTGCTGATCGCGTTGCTGGGCGCGTTGTTTTCGCCGGTGGGCGTGTTTTTTGCCCACCAGTTGCCGGAGCCCGTGCTGATGGGCCTGTTCAGCGCGCTGATGGTGCTGGTGGCCTGGCGCATGTTGCAGCGCGAAAAACGCGAGGCTGGGCCGAGTGACCATGGCACCGCCTCCTGGGCCCAGAAAAACTGCATGCTCGACCAGCAAACCGGGCGCTTCGCCTGGACCGCCAAGTGCAGCGCAACCCTGGCCGCCCTCGGTGCGGTGACGGGAGCGGTGTCCGGCCTGCTGGGCGTCGGCGGCGGGTTCCTGATCGTGCCGGCGTTCAAGCAGCTCACCGATGTGCAGATGCGCGGCATCGTCGCCACCTCCTTGATGGTGATCAGCCTGCTCTCGCTGATCGGTGTGGCCGGTGCGTTCCATGCCGGTGTCCGCATTGAGCCGATAGGCTGGGTATTTATCGGTGCGAGCATCGTCGGCATGCTGGCCGGCCGACGCCTGTGCTCGGTGATTCCCGCGCGTATCTTGCAGGTGGGTTTTGCCAGTTTGTGTGTACTGGTTGCTATTGGCATGGTGGTTAAAGCGGCCATCTGATCGGCTCATCCTCTCGTGTCCTCCACCCAGTGCCCAGCACCGTTGTTGAACAAACCGGTCAAGCCCGGCGAGTGGCGGGCCGTATTGAGCCCGCTTTTGGCTTGAGGCGTTGATACCTGTCAACGCAGCCTGTGGCAATCCAGGGCATGCTTGCGGCCTGATTTGAAGGCTGATGGAGCCCGCCATGAACGCCCCCGCCACAACCGCCGCATCATTCAAGTTTCCCCTGGGCCTGGTAGTCGCCGTGCTGGTGATGGCCGGGGTGCTGCTGTTGCCGCTGCCCGCTGACTTACCGGTGGCTGGGCACCGCATGCTGGCGATCCTCGCGTTTGCCGTGGTGGTGTGGATCACCGAGGCGGTGTCCTATGAGGCCAGTGCGATCATGATCACCTCGCTGATGGCTTTTCTGCTCGGCACGGCGCCGTCGGTGCAAGACCCTGTCCATCTGATCGGCACCAGCCCGGCCATCAGCATGGCGCTTACCGGTTTTTCCAACCCGGCATTGGCGCTGGTGGCGGGCGCGTTGTTCATCGCCGCCGCGATGACGCATACCGGTCTGGACCGGCGCATCGCCCTGGTGACGCTGAGCCGGATCGGCACGAGTACCCGGCGCATCCTGCTCGGAGCGATTGCGGTGACCATTCTGCTCAGCCTCGTTGTGCCCAGCGCCACGGCGCGCAGTGCCTGCGTGGTGCCGATCATGATGGGCGTGATCGCCGCGTTTGGCGTGGACAGACGCTCGAACATCGCGGCCGGCATCATGATCGTGGTGGCCCAGGGCACCAGCATCTGGAACGTCGGCATCCAGACCGCCGCCGCGCAGAACCTGCTGACCGTCGGCTTCATGGACAAGATGCTCGGCCAGCGCGTGTCGTGGATCGACTGGCTGATTGCGGGGGCACCGTGGGCGGTGATCATGTCGGCGGTGTTGCTGTTCCTGGTGCTCAAGTTGTTGCCGCCGGAGACCGACAGCATCCCGGGCGGTAAAGAGGCGGTGGCGCAATCGCTAGTGGACATCGGGCCGATGACGGGGCCGCAGAAGCGCCTGTTGACGGTGTCGGTGTTGTTGCTGCTGGCCTGGGCCACGGAAGGGCGTTTGCACAGTTTTGACACCACCTCGACCACGTACGCGGGGTTGGTGTTTCTGTTGCTGCCAGGCATCGGCGTGATGACGTGGAAGGATGTGCAGTCGCGGATTCCTTGGGGCACGGTGATTGTGTTTGGAGTGGGCATCAGCCTCGGGACGGCGCTGCTGACCACCCAGGCGGGGCAGTGGTTGGGGGCTGCCGTGGTGGCTCACACGGGGTTGGATCAGGTTGGGCCGCTGGGGGTGTTTGCGATTCTTGGGGCGTTTTTGATCGTGATTCATTTGGGGTTTGCCAGTGCCACGGCGTTGACCTCGGCGTTGCTGCCGATCCTGATTGCGGTGTTGCAGACGTTGCCGGGGGAGTTCAGTCGGTTGGGGATGACGATGCTGCTGGGGTTTGTGATGAGTTATGGGTTTATTCTGCCGATCAATGCGCCGCAGAATATGGTGTGCCTGGGAACGGGGACGTTTACGGCGCGGCAATTTGCCAAGGTGGGGGTTCTGGTGACGGTGATCGGCTATGCGCTGATGCTGGTGTTTGCCGCCACTTACTGGAGCTGGCTCGGCTGGGTCTGACAGTGTGAAGGTTGTCCCCAACACACTGCAGATGCCATGTGGGAGGGGGCTTGCCCCCGATGGCGGTGTGTCTGCTTCGATGACCCGTTGTTCCTTCGAAATGACAAGATGAACTCCCCTCAGGTTTACTACTCCCTGAGTAATGGTTTTACCGACATCCTGCGTCGGGTCATCTAGGTCATCGAATGAACACATACACCCCCCACACCTGGGAGCCCCACGAGCGGCCAAGCCTGCCCGGTTCGCCGTCGACGCCGTTGCACCCCACCTATAAGCGTTGGTTGTTCGCGATGGTGGGGGTGCTGGTGGCAATTACCGGCGGGCTGGGTAACGCGCTGGTGATCGCCAACCTGCAATACCTGCAAGGTGCACTGGGCGCGACCACCGCTGAAATGGCCTGGCTTCCCGCCGCCTATGTGATGACCAACGTGTGCATGAACCTGCTGCTGGTGAAGTTTCGCCAGCAGTTCGGCCTGCGCGCATTCACCGAAGTGTTCCTGGTGCTGTATGCGCTGGTGACCTTCGGCCACTTGTTCGTCAACGACCTCAACTCCGCCATTGCGGTGCGGGCGGCCCACGGCATGGTGGGGGCGGCGCTGAGTTCATTGGGCTTGTACTACATGATCCAGGCCTTCCCGGCCAAGTGGCGCTTGAAGTCGCTGGTGCTGGGGTTGGGCACGGCGCAGTTGGCCTTGCCGCTGGCGCGGTTGTTCTCCGAAGATTTGCTGCAAATCGCCGAATGGCGCGGGCTGTACCTGTTCGAACTGGGCATGGCGCTGATCTGCCTGGGCTGTGTATTCCTGCTCAAGTTACCGCCCGGTGACCGCTTCAAGACCTTTGAAAAACTCGACTTCCTGACCTTCGCCATCCTGGCTACCGGTGTCGCGTTGCTCTGCGCCGTGCTGTCCCTGGGCCGCATCGACTGGTGGCTGGAGGCACCGTGGATCGGCGTGGCCTCGGCCTGCTCCCTGGTGCTGATCATGGCTGGCCTGGCCATCGAGCATAACCGCGCCAACCCGATGCTCATGACCCGCTGGCTGGGCAGCGGCGTGATGATTCGCCTGGCACTGGCGGTGATCCTGATTCGCATGGTGCTGTCCGAGCAGTCCACCGGTGCCGTGGGGTTCATGCAGATGTTGAACATGAGCTACCAGCAGATGCACACGCTCTATGTGGTGATGCTCGCCGGGGCGATTGCGGGGCTGGCGGTCAGCGCCCTGACCATCAACCCGGCGCATTTGTTGATGCCGCTGGTGATTTCCCTGGCGCTGATGGCCACGGGGTCGGTGATGGACAGCTTTTCCAGCAACCTCACCCGGCCGCAGAACCTGTATATCAGCCAGTTCCTGCTAGGCTTCGGCGGTACGTTCTTCCTGGGGCCGACCATGGTGCTGGGCACCAAGAACGTGCTGGCCAACCCGCGCAACCTGGTGAGTTTTTCGGTGATGTTCGGCATTTGCCAGAACCTCGGCGGCCTGATCGGCGCGGCGTTGTTGGGGACGTTCCAGATCGTGCGCGAGAAATATCACTCGAGCATGATCGTCGAACACCTGACCCTGCTCGACCCGCGTGTGGCCGCGCGGGTGCAGAGTGGCGGCTCGGCCTACGGCGGCATTGTCGCCGACCCCGAGCTGCGCAACTTGATGGGCATTCGCAGCCTGGCCACGGCGGCGACCCGTGAAGCGAACGTGATGGCCTACAACGATGTCTTCATGCTGATCGCGATCATCGCGATACTGACCATGATCTGGATCTTTATCCGCAGTCTGTGGCTGATGAGCACCACCCAGGCAGCAGCCCCTTCCGTTCAACCCAGCGGCGCTTCTTCATGACCGAACCGACTTCCACCACCACGACCACCAACGCCATCGCTTCCACGCCGGAAGGCAGCACGCCTCCCGGGGCCACGGTGACCGAGCCGCGCTCCTTGCGGGTGCGCATCGTCTCGTCCCTGGGCTTTGCCGCGATTGCCATCGTTGGTGTGTTGATTGTGCTGTATGCCTGGCAATTGCCGCCGTTCAGCAGCGCGGTGGAAACCACCGAAAACGCGCTGGTGCGTGGGCAAGTCACGATTATCGGTCCGCAGCTCAGCGGCTATGTGTTCGACGTGCCGGTGCAGGATTTCCAGTACGTGAAGGCAGGCGATCTGCTGGTGCGCCTGGATGATCGCATCTATAAGCAGCGCCTCGACCAGGCGCTGGCGCAACTGGCGGTGCAGAAGGCGTCGTTGGCGAATGTGGTGCAGCAGCGCAACAGCGCCGAAGCCACCATCCAGTTACGCCAGGCGGCCTTGGTGGACAGCCAGGCGCAGGCGCGCAAAAGCACGGCCGACTTGCGCCGCAATGAAGCGTTGATCAGTGACGGTTCGGTGTCCAAGCGCGAGTTGGACGTGACCCGTGCCGCCAACGCGCAGACCGTCGCGGCGGTGGCCCAGGCCCAGGCCAGCCTGGAAATCGCGCGTCAGGACCTGCAGACGGTGATCGTCAACCGCGGTTCCCTGGAAGCGGCCGTGGCGAGTGCCGAGGCGGCGGTGGAGCTGGCGCGTATAGACCTGTCCAACACCCGCATCACCGCACCGCGTGACGGTCAGTTGGGGCAGATTGGCGTGCGCCTGGGGGCCTACGTCAACTCTGGCGCGCAGTTGATGGCGCTGGTGCCCAAGCAGCTGTGGGTGATCGCCAATATGAAAGAAACCCAGATGGACAATGTGCAGGTCGGCCAGCCGGTGACCTTCACGGTCGACGCCCTGAACCACCGCAAATTCCACGGCACGGTGCAGCATATTTCCCCGGCCACCGGCTCGGAGTTCAGCCTGTTGCAGGCAGACAACGCCACCGGCAACTTCGTGAAGATCGCCCAGCGAGTGCCGGTGAGGATTACGGTGGATCCCGACCAGGCCGAGAGCGAGCGGTTGCGGCCGGGGTTGTCGGTTGTCGTCAGCATCGACACCGCTGGCCGCCTGAAAAACAGCCCACCCTGACATCACTGACACAACACAAATCAAAACTGTGGGAGGGGGCTTGCCCCCGATAGCGGTGTCTCAGCCACCCAATGTATTACTGATTCACCGCCATCGGGGGCAAGCCCCCTCCCACATTTTGAATGTATTTCAGGTTGAAGGTGAGGTGGGTTGACTGGCCCTGTTCCAGCAGTTTCAAACCGGGCCGCCCCGGCAGGTGATGGGCATTCACCGGATGGCTCACCGGCTCGATGCAAAAGAACCCCAACCCCGGCGGGCAATACAGCAGGAAGTAATCCGCGCCGCTCGCCTGGCATTCCAGCGCATAACCCAGCTCCGGTTGCTCGATCCGGCACTGCCCATCCCACTGGCAAAACCCATTGTCCACCAGGCCTTCGGGCAGGTTTTTCAATCCTTGGAAATCCCACTCGCCCGGCACCGGCGCCAACCCCGTCGGCAGCTTGGACGCATCACTCATCCACACCTGTGCGGCCTTGGCCCGCAACCGGGTACCCGGCCGACGCGGAAAGTACGGGTGCAAGCCCACGCCATGCCATGCGGCTGTTTCGGCCAGATGAGTCACCCGCAGTTCGATACGCAAGGCCCCATCGCTCAAGCGAATACGCTGCTCGGCGCGATAGGCAAACGGCGTGTCACATCGCACTTCCAGCACGGCTTCATCCGCCGACTGGCTAACCACCTGCCACGCTTGCTGCCAGGCCGAACCGTGAATCGGCAGCGGATCGGTCAGGCTGTTGGGCGTGAGTGCCAGCCAACCCTCGGGGTTATCGAAACCGCCGTGGGCAATGCGGTTGGACCAAGGCACCAACGGATAGCACCCCAGCTTGCCCGGCAAACCGGTGAGGATCGCCTGCTCATCGTTATGGCGCAGCAACGGCTGCCCGGTGGCGCGCACCGTCCAATTGACGAGGCTGCCGCCCACGGCCGGATTCACCGTGAGGTGGGTCAGGTTGTCTTCAAGTTCAATCATCATCACAGCACCACGCTGGGCAGCCACAGCGACAGCGCCGGAATGTAGGTCACGGCCATCAGGATCAGGAACAGCACCCCATAGAACGGCAGCAGCGCCTTCACGGTTTTCTCGATACTGACCTTGCCCACTGCCGCCCCCACGAACAACACGGCACCCACCGGCGGCGTAATCAAGCCAATGCCGAGGTTGACCAGCATGATCATGCCGAAGTGCACCGGGTCGACGCCGAGGCCGAGCACCACCGGCAGCAGGATCGGCGTGAGGATCAAGATCAATGGCGCCATGTCCATCACCGTGCCGAGCAACAACAACATGACGTTGATGCACATCAGGATCACGTAGCGGTTGTCCGACAGGGTCAGGAACATCGTGGTGATCTTCGCCGGGATCTGCATCAGGGTCATGATGTAGCCGAAGCTGGCGGCAAAGGCGATCAGGATCATCACGATGGAAATGGTGCGCACCGTGCGGTGCATCAGCTTGGGCAGCTCGCGCCACTTATAGTCACGGTAGATGAACATGGTCACGAAGAACGCCCAGAGCACGGCAATCGCGGCGGACTCGGTGGCGGTGAAGATGCCCGAGAGGATGCCGCCGAGGATGATCACCATGGCCATCAGGCCCCAGAGTGCGTCGGCGGCGATCTTCAGCGCTTGCTTCAAGGGGATGACGTCGCCCTTAGGGTAATTGCGCTTCTTCGCGAAGATCAGGCACAGCACCATCAGGCAGGCGCTCATCAGCAGGCCCGGTACCACGCCGGCCATGAACAGCGACGCGATCGACACCGTACCGCCCGCCGCGAGGGAGTAAAGCACCGAGTTATGGCTGGGCGGGGTCAGCAGCGCCTGCACCGAACCGCTGACGGTCACGGCCGTGGCGAACTCACGGGGATACCCGCGGCGTTCCATTTCCGGAATCAGCACCGAACCGACCGAGGCGGTGTCCGCCACCGACGACCCGGAAATCGCGCCAAAAAACGTCGAGGCCATGATATTCACCAAGGACAGGCCGCCCCGCACAAAGCCCACCAGCACCCCGGCAAACGCCACCAGCCGCCGCGACATGCCGCCTTCGGCCATGATCGCCCCGGCCAGCACAAAGAACGGAATCGCCATCAGCGAAAACTTGTTCACCCCGCCGGCCACCTGAATCATCAGGGCCTGGAACGGAATGTCGATCCACCACGCGCCGATCAGCGCCGACAGCCCGAGGGCATAGGCCACGGGCATGCCGATCAGGATCAAGGCGATAAAACTGCCCAACAGAATCAATGCGTCCATATCAGGCGGCCCCTTCGCTTTCTTCAACCAGATCGAAACGCACGACCCGACGGTTGCTCTGGTCACCGAGCAGGAGTTTTTCCACGACAAAGATCAGCGTCAGCAGGCCGCCAATGGGAATCGGCATATAGGTGATGCCCACGCGCAGGGTGGGGATGGCGCTCATGAACTGGTTCCAGGTGGACAGGCACAGCTTGGTACCCCAGACGGTCATGAACAGGCAGATGATGGCCATCAACAGTTGTGAGACGACGCCGACCACTTGGCGTTGGCGCGGTGCCAGGCGGTCGGTCACTACCGCCACCGACATGTGGGCCCCCGCGCGGTAACTGGCGGCCGCGCCGACAAAGGTGAACACCAGCATCAGCAGGATGGCGGTGGGTTCCGGCCAACTCGAGCCGGTGCCGAGGATATAGCGAGCGAAGATGCCCCAGGGGATGATCAGTGCGACCCCGAGTACCGAGAGGCCGGCGACCCAGATGCAGGTCATGTAAATGCGGTCGTTGATGCGCAGCAGTAAATTCTTCATGGCGTTCACCGTAACCGGGCGCGTCCGCATGGGCCGCGCCGGGCCTTGCTAAGGGAAGGGAGGTTACCGAACGGCGTCGATACGCTTGATGATGTCGGCGTAGGGTGCGCCGTACTTCGCCCGTACCGCTGCGGTGGCGTCATAGAAGGGTTTTTTGTCGACGGTGATGAACTCGACGCCAGCCTTTTTGAGTTTTTCCTCACTGCTGGCGGACTTGGCGTCCCACAGCACGCGCTCGTCAGCCTGCGCGGCCTTGGCGGCTTTTTTCACCATGTCCTGTTGCGCGGGGGTGAGTTTGTTCCAGGTGATTTTCGACATCACGATGGGTTCCGGCAGGATCAAGTGCTCGGTGAGGGTGTAGTACTTGGCATTCTGGAAGTGGTTGTGTTCCAGCAGGGTGGGTGGGTTGTTTTCCGCACCGTCGATCACGCCGGTCTGCAGGGCGCTGAAGATCTCGCCGGTGTCCATGGCGATGCCGTTGGCACCCATCGCATTAAAGGCGTCGATGAACAGCGGGTTGCCTTGCACGCGGATCTTCATGCCCTTCAGGTCTTCGATCTTGCGCACCGGCTTCTTGGTGTAGAGGTTGCGCGTGCCGCCGTCCATCCAGGCCAGGGCGACCAGGCCGAATTCGGAGTTGGTGATCTTGGCGAGGATCTCGTCGCCGATCTCGCCGTCGATGACCTTGCGCATATGGGCCTGGTCACGGAACACGAACGGCAAGTTGAAGACGTTCACATCCGGGACCACCGGGCCGACGATACCGAGGCTGACGCGGGTCATCTGCACGGCGCCGACCTGGGCCTGCTCGACCACTTCTTTCTCGGAGCCCAGCACACCGCCAGGGAAGTATTTGAAGGTCAGTTCGCCGTTGCTTTCCTTGGTCAGGGCCTTGCCCATGTTTTCTTCGGCCACGACGGTGGGGTAGCCGGCGGGGTGGATGTCGGCGAATTTGATTTCCAGCGCGTGGGCGGCGCTGCTCAGGGCGAAGCATGCAGCGGCGAGCAAGGTGCGTTTGAAGTCCATGGGGTACGTCTCCAGTCTTGTTATTGTTGTATTCAAGGCACAGCGATGCAGCTAGAGGGTGAACGTGGGCTCGGGTAAACCGGTGATGCCAGGATTGAGGGCGAATACGCCGCCGGCTAGCGACTGCTCACTCTGGTCGTCACGGATCGAGGTGACGTACAGGGTGTCCAGGCGACTGCCGCCAAAGGCGCACATGGTGGGTTTTTTCACCGGTACGGTGAGGGAGCGGTCGAGACGCCCCCCGGGGGTGAAGCGGTGGATGAGCCCGGCGTCGTTGGCGCAGATCCAGTAGCAGCCATCGGCATCCACGGCGGCGCCGTCGGGTCGGCCGAGGTGCTTATGCATGTCCACGAACACGCGGCGATTGGACGGCGTGCCGGTCTCGATGTCGTAATCGAAGGCCCAGATCTGTTGCACCAGCGGGTGTGAATCCGAGGCGTACATCGTGCGGCCATCGGGGCTGAAGGCCAGGCCGTTGAGGGTGATGAAACCGTTCAACTGGGCATGGGGCAATGAACCCGATGCATAGCGATAGAGGATGCCTTCGGCTGCGTTCGCGCCCATGTTCAGCACCATGCTACCGGCCCAGAAACGGCCTTGGCGATCACAGCGGCCGTCGTTGAGGCGCATGTCCGGGCGTGGGTGTTTGACGCTCGCCAGAGACGTGGTGTCGAGGCTGCCGTCGTTGTGCGGTGTGAGTTGGAAGAAGCCGGTTTCCATCCCCGCGACCCAGTTGCCCGCGTCGGTGCGGGCGATACAGGCGAGCATCTGCGGGGCAGTCCAGGCGGCAACGTGGCCGGTGTCGGCGCTCCAGCGTTGCAGGCCACCGTTGGGAATATCCACCCAGTACAGGGCGTTTTCCTCCGGCACCCACACCGGGCATTCGCCCACGGCATTGCGGGCGTCGACAATCAATTCAGCGTTCATGGCAACTCATTCCCTTGGGTTGTTGTGCGCTCAGTCACCGAATGGCCCAGCGGCGCAGAACGCACCGCCCTGATAAACCTTGGCCGGGTCGTCGGCGGCGACCGGTGGCTGGGTTTCGACCTGTGAGCGGAAGACTTCGGAGCTGTCTTTGGGGGCATAGCCCAGGTGTGCGGCGTAGCGGTTGTCCCACCAGGTGTCGAGGTTATCCGACATGCCGTAGACCACGGTGTGGCCGACGTTTGGCGTGTACAGCGCGCGCTCGAGCAGTTGAGTGAGGTCGTCGAAGCTCAGCCAGGTGTGCATCATCCGACGGTTCTGCGGTTCCGGGAACGAGGAGCCGATGCGGATACTGACGGTCTCGATGCCATAGCGGTCGAAGTAGAAGCTCGCCATGTCTTCGCCGTAGGACTTGGACAGGCCGTAGTAGCTGTCCGGACGGCGAGGGGAGTGGGCGTCGATTTTCTCGCCTTGTTTATAGAAGCCGATGACATGGTTGGAGCTGGCGAAAATCACGCGCTTCACACCGTGGCGGCGGGCGGCCTCGTAGATATGGAAAATGCCGCTGATATTGGCGCCGAGGACTTCTTCGAACGAACGCTCAACCGAAACGCCGCCAAAGTGCAGGATCGCATCGACACCTTCCACCAACTGGTGCACGGCGTGTTTGTCGGCGAGGTCGCAGGTGTGCACTTCTTCGGACGCGTCCGCAGCCGGAGCCATGTTGGCGATGTCGGACAGGCGCAGCACGTGGGCGTAAGGACGCAGGCGTTCACGCAGGACTTTACCCAGGCCGCCGGCGGCGCCGGTGAGCAGTAGGCGGTTGAAGGGAGCAGGGGTGGTCGTGGTCATGGGGATTCCAAATTTTTGTTGTAGGTTGTCGTATGACTATGCCGAAGTATTGTGAGTGATCCCCTAGGTTGTCAACGTTCTTCCTGTAGTGAGCGGGCTTGCCCCGCGCTGGGCTGCGAAGCAGCCCTAAAACCAGACGCCGAGAACGACCTGATAAAACGCATAGACCTATTGGGGCTGCTTCGCAGCCCAGCGCGGGGCAAGCCCGCTCACTACAAGTATTCCAGGGGCTAGAGCAACGAGATCGGATAGCTGATAAAGATCCGGTTCTCATCAAACTCGTTGTTGCTGAAATCCCGACGCATGGTCGAGTTGCGCCACTTCACGTTGAGGTTCTTCAGTGCACCGCTCTGCACCGTGTAGGCCAGTTCCGACTCACGGCCCCATTCCTTGCCATCGGTGATCGCGCCGGTGTGCACATTGCTGCCGCTGATATAGCGGTTCATCAGGGTCAGCCCCGGCACGCCGAGCACCACGAAGTTGAAGTCGTGACGCAACTGCCAGGATTTTTCCTTGGCGTTGTCGTAGCTGGCGTTGTAGCTGTCGTTGGCCAGGGTACCGCCGCTGGTGCCGTTGACGCGCATCCAGGCGCTGTCGCCGGTGAGTTTCTGCAAGCCCACGTAGAAGGTGTGACCGTTGTATTTGGCCGAAAGCAGGGCGAAGGCGGTCTTGTTATCGAGGTCGCCGGCCAGGGCGCTGCCGTCTTCCTTGCCGTTGAAGAAACCGAGATTGGCGCCCAGGGTCCAGTCACCCACCGGCTGGCTGTGGGTGAGGTTGAAGTATTGCTGCTGGTAGATATCGGTCAATTCGGCGTACCACAGGCCGACCTGGGTGCGCTTGTCGTTGAAGGTGTATTCGCCGCCGCCGAAGTTGAAGCGGTCGGAGGTAAACGCGGCCCTGCCGTTCATGAACATGTCTTCCATGCTCGCGTCGTTGCGCGGGCTGTTGCCGCGAAACTGGCCGCCATAGAGCGTCAGGCCAGCGATCTCGTTGGAGGTGACCTGGCCGCCACGAAAGGTCTGGGGCAGTGAGCGGCCATCGTCGGAGCGCAGGATCGGCAGTACCGGCATCCATTCGCCGACCTTCAATTCGGTCTTCGACAGTTTTGTCTTCAGCGCCACGCCCAGGCGCCCGAAGTTATCGGCAGGGCGGCCGTCGTCGTGGATCGGCAGCAGTTGCGTACCGCCAGTGCCTTTGCCGCCATCCAGCTTTTGCGAATACAGGCCCAGCACATCAATCCCGAAACCTACGGTGCCCTGGGTGAAGCCGGACTTCGCATCGAGAATGAAGCTCTGCGTCCACTCTTCGGCCTTGCCCTGGGGGTTGGTCGGGTTGGTGAAGTTGCGGTTGAAGTAGGCGTTGCGCAGGTTGAGCGTGGCCTTGGCGTCGTCGATAAAACCTTCGGCGTGGGCGCTGGGGGGGAGGGTGAACGCCAGGCTGCCGAGCGCGATGAGGCCGATACACGAGGACGAATTGCGGGCGAATTGACTCACGGTGGAGCTCCCTTTCGTTTGTTGTTTTTATTATTTGTTATACGTCGTCGTACAACATCGAGCGGGATATTTGCGGGGTTTTCAGGGCTTGTCAACTGGAAGTTATAGGATGACTGGCTCGACGTTGGCCAAAAGTGGGCTGGGTCAATGTGGTCGGGGGGAATCAGCCGGCCAGAACCATGGGCGGCAACGTACCCAGCAGGGAAACGGCCGCCACCGCTGAAACACCTAGTAACCATTCCAGCATCACGCTGGACTTCAAACTGCCCAGTCGCTCGTCGCAACGCTCCAGGCGCAAACGATTCAGCAACGCCAGCGCCAGCATGCCCAGCACCAACATCACCTTGATCAGCAAGATCAACGCAAACCCATCGAACAGCGGTGTGGGCCACAGCTGCCCGGTGAGCACGCGCACATTGATCAGCCCGGTCATCAGCAAGCCCGTCACCAGCCCATAACCCACACCGCTGAAGCGCCGCAGGATCGGTTCCAGCGCGAAGCGTTTCGGCTGCCGGAGGATCAGCACCAGCACCAACAACCCGCCCAGCCAGGCGCCGACGCAGACCAAATGCACCACCTGGTTGAGGATCAGCAATTGCCCGCTCAGGCCATCGAGCATCGCGCCATGGCCGACGGGAGCGAGGGTTGCCAGCAGCAGCGCGATTAAGGGCAGGCGCAGCGCCGCCCAGGGTCTGATCAGCACCATCACCAGCAACAGGTTGAGCAACAAATGCCAGGCCCAGACCTGGCCAAAAAACGTCTTGCCCAACACCAATTGCACGGTGGCCGGTTGCAGCGCCGCGTCCCAACTGCCGGCCATGCTGGCGGTGATCAGTATCAACCACGCCACGCCAGAGATCAGCCCGAGCCAGGCCAAGGCGCGCGTGATGCGCAGCAACTGCCGGTCCAGCGCCGGCTGCGGTTCAGCGCCCAGCAGCCAGGGCCTGAATACGCAGGCCCCGAACATCAGCAACACGACGATGAAATGCAGGAAACGGCACAGCACCAGCAGCGTCGCCATGGGTTATTGGCCGACCTTGAAGCTGTATTCGCCGTTGCTCTTATGGGTGTCGACCGACACCGCGTTCCACACCACTTTGTAGTTCCCGGCGGCAAGAGGGGCGGCCGGCGTGACCACCAGGGTTTTCTTGTCGGCGTCCGGGGTTTCCAGTCCCTTGATGGCGACTTCGGTACCGTCCTTGCTCAGGGACACCTTGGTGAACGTGGCTTCGACGCCCTCGCTGAAGGTCAGGCGCAGGTCGGCAGGGGCGGCGACGGTGCTGTCGGCGGCAGGGGTAGCGCTTTTCAAGTGGGCATGGGCAAATGCGGCCGAGGCGCCCAGCAGGGAGGCAAGCAGGGCGACGGCAGTCAGGGCTTTCTTGATCAACATTGGGCAATACCAATCAATGGATAGGAGCCGGGAGTGTACGAAGTTTCGACTTCGCTTGTCGCCCCGATCTAGAGCGGATGGTAGTCTTTGGGGCATGTCGTCGTCAGGGAGCCCTTATGGGCAATCACAAGATCGGAATTCGTCGGGTCAACGTCGAGAAAATCCTTTTGGCGGCGGAGAAAATCTTCGCCGAAAAGGGCTATGGCAGCACCGCCATGGCCGATATTGCGCAAGAAGTGCAACTGCCGCGCTCCAACCTGCATTACTACTTCACCACCAAGAGCGAGCTGTACAGCGCCGTGCTGTTCGACCTGCTGGAAGTGTGGAAACAGGACGCCCTGAGCTTCGAAACCTTCGATGACCCACGGGTGGTGCTCAGCAGTTATATCCGCGCCAAAATGCAGCGCTCGCGTACGCGGCCCTATGGCTCGAAAGTCTGGGCCAACGAAATCATCCATGGCGCGCCGACGCTCGGCGAGGCGCTGGATGAAAGCCTGTACGACTGGGCCAAGATGAAGGAAGCGAAAATTCGCCAGTGGGTGGAAGACAAACGCATCCTCCCGGTGGAGCCGTCGAGCCTGCTGTACATGATCTGGGCCTCGACGCAGCACTACGCCGACTTTGATCATCAGGTGAAGATCCTGAATGATCACCAGCCGTTGTCGGACATGCAGTTCGAGAGGGCAATACAGACGGTGACGGGTGTGATTTTGCGCGGGATTGGGTTGGAGCCTTGATCTTTGTTGGGGCTGAGGGCCTCATCGGGGGCAAGCCCCCTCCCACACCTGACTGCATTTCACCTGAAAGAATGCGGTCGAATGTGGGAGGGGGCTTGCCCCCGATGGCGGTCTAAAGGCCTACACAGCCTCCCGGTAAGGATTCCTCGGATCCTGCGTCCAATTCAAGAACGGCTTGCCCGTGTCGATGGGCACCATCTCGATACAGTCCGCCACCGGACAGGTGATCTGGCACAGGTTGCAGCCCACACACTCATCATCAATCACTTCGTATTGATGCGTGCCATCCGCCTGCTTCAAGCTTGCGATCGCCTGGTGCGACGTATCCTCGCAGGCGATATGGCAACGCCCACAACCAATGCAGGCTTCCTGATCAATCTTCGCAATCACCTGATAGTTGATATCCAGGTACTTCCAATCCGTCGTATTGCCCACCGCACGGCCGGAAAATTCCTGCAGGCTGGTGTAACCCTGACTGTCCATCCACCGCGACAGCCCGTCCTTCATCTCGTCCACGATCCGAAACCCATGCAGCATCGCCGCCGTGCACACCTGCACCGCGCCGCAGCCCAGGGCGACGAATTCAGCCGCGTCGCGCCAGTTGCCGATACCGCCGATGCCGCAGATCGGCAGGCCTTGTGTTTGCGGGTCACGGGCGATTTCGGCGACCATGTTCAGCGCAATCGGCTTCACCGCTGAACCGCAGTAGCCGCCGTGGGTGCTCTGAGTGCCGACCATCGGCAGGGCGACCATGCGTTCCAGGTCCACGC
>NZ_JBYVMD010000043.1:0-48512 GCF_058145955.1 Pseudomonas sp. A39 | reverse complement strand
CGCCATCTAACGGTTAGACCGCGATCCAAATGTGGGAGGGGGCTTGCCCCCGATAGCGGTGTGTCAGTCGATTCATCAGGTGACTGATTCAGCGCCATCGGGCATCGGTATCTACACCACTCTGGGTATGGCGCAGGACCTGTGGCGAGGGAGCTTGCTCCCGCTGGCGGCCTGACAGCTCACCTGGATGTTGGATCAGACCGGGTACATATCCGTTATTTAGGTAACGGCTGCTATGGGTTCCGCCCTTACGGCGGCTCACTTTTGAAGAGCGCAAAAGTAAGCAAAACGCTCTTGCCCCAACACTCGGCACCTCGCTCACGCTCGGTGTGCCCGTAATCCGACAGGTATTTGGGGGGCCGCCGCCACGCGCCATCCATGGCGCGGGGCGGCTAAACCGGCATCCCTGCCGGTTTACCCCCCAAATCCCTGTCGAATTCCGGCCAGCGTGTTTGACGGGGCGCCTGAGATCAAAAGCGAGATCAAGAGCGACTCGCTTCGCATCGTGGTTAGGGTGGTTGTTAGAGTGCTGTGTAGATACCTCTGCTGCGATGAGGACGTGTCAATCGATGATCCAAGGTGACTGACTCACCGCCATCGCCGGCAAGCCAGCCCCACATTTTGACTGCGTTCAGCCCTTGGCCGACTTGGCGCACTCGCAACCGGTGGCCGCCGAACACGGTTCACCATGGGCATGGTGCTCGGCACAGCCCTGGCAGCAATAGCCTTTACCGTCCTTCATTACCGCGTCAACACCCAGCACACACTTGCAGTGTGGGCAGGCACAGGTCTCATCTGGCATGGTCAGACTCCTTCTTCATGGTCGTCCCGGTGCGGCGGGCGCCGGCACCTTAAGCAGTGACTGCGGCCCGTCGTCGATGGTTCAAACCATCAGTCGGTGCGGGTATTGCTGCGGTACATGAACACCAGCGCCAGCGCCAAACACGCCATTGCCACGATCCGGCTGCCCGACAGTTCGATGGCCGGGTTGCCCAGCCAGCCGAAGTTGTCGATCAGCATGCCCATGCCCAATTGACCGACGATGACCGCGACCGTGGCAACAGCCGTACCGACCACCGGCACCGCGCCGACCATCACCATCATGTAGACCACGCCGAACAGTGCGCCGGTGAGTTGCCATTTCGGCACGTCCAGCAGGCTCACCGCCTGGGCGGGTTCAAAGAACAGAATCAGCAACGCGGTAACAATTGCGCCCACCACGAAGGTCACCAGGCTGCCACGCAATACACCTACCGTTTGGCCCAGGCGCCCATTGATGGCGGCCTGCACGCTCAATACCGCCCCTGCGGCAACCACCACGACCAGTAACAGAATCAGATTCATCGCCTTAACCTCGTGCAATCAGAACAAGTGCCACCACAATCAGCGCCAGGGCAATCCAGCGCTCGCTATTGACCCGCTTGCGCGCCGCGCCAAACCAGCCGAAATGGTCGATGAGCACGCTCTTGCCAACCTGCCCGGACAAAATCGCGATCATGGTCATCGCGATACCGATATGCGGCGTGGCCAGCGTCAGCACCACCACGTAGATCGGCCCCAGGAAACCGCCGATCAACTGCCAGCGCGGCAGCTCGGACAGCGCCGGGCCCTTTTGCGGGCCGCTGAACAGCAGCAGCAAAAACAGGATCGCCGAACCGACACCGAAGATGCTCAACGTCGCCCACAAATGCCCCACCTGCACACCCAAAGGCCCCAGCAAACCCGCCTCCACCGACAGGCCCATGCCGGCCAGGATCACCAGCGGCAATAACAGCAGCCGCAGGCCATTTTTTTTCGGCTTGGCGTGCGCCACGCCTTCGAGAGAACTTGCTTGCATACATCACCTGCACATCAACAAAGGATTGGATGGCGCGCATTATCCAGTGGCCGTCCTGTGCGATAAATGGGAGCATGCCGACAACACCTTTGCGTAAAACGCACAGCCTGGAGACGTGATGCAAGGCTTGAATGAATTGAGTTTCAAGGCGCTGCGCCTGTTTGTCGCCGTGCTGGACTTTGGCAGCTTCTCCGAAGTGGCACGCCGCGAGGGCCTGGCGCCCTCCTCCATTTCCCGGCAAATACAGTTGATGGAACAGGCGCTCGGCCAACAGTTATTGTATCGCCACACCCGCGCGGTCAGCCCCACCGAGGCCGGGCGCCTGCTCGGGCGGCACGCGCGGTTGATGCTGGAACAACTGGAAGCCGCCGGCCAGGCCCTGCAGGAACAGGAAAGCGAACCCAGCGGACTGGTGCGCATCAATGCGCCGATGGTCTTCGGCCAGCGCCACATTTCCCCTTGGCTGGGCGAATTGTGCCGGCGCTACCCCAAGCTGCAACTGGATATCCAGCAAACCGACACCTACGTCGACCCACTGCAAGATGGCACCGACCTCCTGTTCCGTATCGGCGTGCTCAACGACTCCAGCATGCAGGCACGCATCTTCGCACCCCAGCGCTTTCGCCTCGCCGCCAGCCCCGCCTACCTGGCTCGGCACGGCACGCCCCAACACCCTGACGAACTCATCAACCACCAGTGCCTGGCCTACAAAGGCATCACCGGCCAGCAACGCTGGTTCTTCCGCAAGGGTCAGGCTGAGTGGACGCCTTATAGCGTCAAGGGCCCAATCACCGGTAACCACGCCGACACCCTGACCCACGCCGCCGAACAAGGGCTGGGGCTGGTGGTGTTTCCTTCTTGGTTGATCGGCGAAGGCTTGCGGGCGGGCACTTTGCAGGCGGTTCTGACGGAGTATGAAGTGGCGACTACCCTGGAGCCGCAGCAGATTGCGGCACTGTGGCCGGGCAGCCGGCGCTTGTCGCTGAAAGTGCGGACGGTGATTGATTACTTTGTGGAATGCTTTGGGGGGGTGCCGTATTGGGATCGGTGACCTGTCAGGGTCGAGGAGAACCAAGCTGTCGAAAAGAACCCAGCTACGAAGTAAATCCCCCTACAGCAATAGGTAGGTCCGTTCTGAATTTTTGGGCCAGTATTTCTCGCCTTGGTATGTTGCGGCAGACTTTGAGGGCATCTTTTTGAGAGATCTGCCATGAGATATCTGCCATGGAAGTCACGTACCAGAAAATATCGCGCCATGAGCGAGTCGCTTCAACCGGCGGTCGTGCCGTCTTTGATAGCGCACCTAGTTTTGGCTATATTTGGCCAAAATATGGGGACAACCACATGATTACCGTTCCTCTGGGTGAAGCTAAAAATAATCTGTCGAAATTGGTTGATGAGGCCGCCGCGGGCAAGGTCATTACCATTGCCAAGCATGGACGTGCGATGGCACAGCTTGTGCCCCTCGGGAAATCCAAGGGTCGGCGAATCGGAGCTATGAAAGGTAAGCTCGTCATTCCCGAAGACTTCGATGCAGCGTTGCCTGACGATCTACTGGATGCCTTTGAAGGCAGCCGTCCATGAGAGTGTTGTTGGATACCCATATCCTGCTCTGGGCGCTGACTGAAGACCCGAAGCTGTCCAGCAAAGCCAGGAAGCTGATTGAGAATGCAGCAGAGATTTACATCAGCGCTGCAACATTCTGGGAGATGGCAATCAAGGTCGGCCTGGGGAAACTCACTGTAGATCTGGAGGAAATCCGTGAGTACTGCCTCGAAAGCGGATTCGTCGAACTGCCCGTCACTTCAGAACATGCCATCGCGGTTAAGGATCTTGAGCATCATCACAAAGATCCTTTTGATCGGCTCATCGTGGCAACAGCCATGAGCGAACCGATGAAGCTGTTGACGGCCGATCCGCAAGTCGCCCAATACACGTCCTTGGCGATCCTGGTTTAGATCATTTCAATGGCTGCACCGCTTCGATCAGAACACCCACTGGCCAATCAGCCAGGCATTCGCCCCACTGATCACCGCAAACAGGAACCACGCCAACAACCGTGTCGGCAACCGATTCACGAACGGCCCCATCAACTGTTTATCGCCGGTCATGCGGATCAATGGATACAGCGCGAACGGCAACTGCAGGCTGAGCACCACCTGGCTGAGGATCAGCAGCTTGCCGATGGCATCGTCGCCCATCAGCCATACCCCCAGGAACGCCGGGATCAGCGCCAGCCCACGGGTGATCAGGCGCCGCTGCCAGCAGGGAATGCGCAGGTTGAGGTAGCCCTCCATGATCACCTGCCCGGCGATGGTGCCGGTGAAGGTTGAGCTTTGCCCGGACGCCAGCAAGGCGATGCCGAACAGGATGCTGGCGAACGCGCCGCCCACCAGGGGGTCGAGCAGGTGGTAGGCGTCCTGGATTTCGACCACATCGGTGTGGCCAGTCTTATGGAAGGCGGCAGCGGCGAGCACCAGGATCGCGGCGTTGACCAGCAGGGCCAGGGCGAGTGAACCGATGGTGTCGATGCGCGCCAGCTTGACCGCGTCCTGCTTGCTGGCCAGGTCCTTGCCGATCAGGCGGGTTTGCACGATGGAGCTGTGCAGGTAGAGGTTATGCGGCATTACCGTAGCCCCGAGAATACCGATGGCCAGGTACAGGGGCGCAGCATCGCTGATGGCCGACAGCGATGGGGTGAAACCGCTGAACACGTCCGGCCAGTAAGGTTTGATCAATACCAACTCGATAAAGAAGCACACGCCGATGGTCGCCACCAGCGCCAGCATGATCGCTTCCAGGCGGCGGAAACCGCGATTTTGCAGGGCAAGGATCAGTAAAGTATCGAAGGCAGTGATGACAATGCCGGTGGTCAGCGACACCCCCAGCAGCAGGTGAAAAGCCAGCGCACAGCCGAGCACTTCGGCAAGGTCGGTGGCAATGATGGAGATTTCCGCGAGCACCCATTGGGTGCGTGCGGAGCGCTTGCTATAGCGCTCGCGACACAGTTGCGCCAGGTCTTTGCCGGTGGCGATGCCCAACCGCGAGCACAGGCACTGCACCGCCATCCCCGCCAGGCTGGCCAGCAGCACCACGAACAACAGGCTGTAACCGTAGCGCGAGCCGGCTTCGATGGCCGTGGCCCAGTTGCCGGGGTCCATGTAACCAATGGAAATCAGCAGGCCCGGGCCGGCGAACATCAGCACGCGCTTGAAGAACGAAGCCTTGGGGTCAACGGCAACGGAGCCGGCCACTTCCGGCGGGCAAAACGGGGCGGTAGCGATTTTTGGCAGGCTGAATTTCACACGGTATCCCAGGCAAACACACTCGATAGAGACGCAGCTTATCAGTCGGACGCGACCGTGCGCATCACCGTCTCCCGTGGCAGGTCGAACGTCTCTACCACTTGCACCACCAAGTCCATTTCCTGGTTCAGCGCTTCACGCTCCATGCGCTGGCGAATCACACCAATCACCAGCACCGCCAGAGTGGTGATCGAATACGCCGGGCCGGAAAACGCACGCACCCCGCTCACCAGCAGCATCGCCGCAGCCAGGGCCTGGCCGACCACAGGAATAGCCGTGGCCGCACCACGACGCAGGATAAACCCGGTCAGCCCCGCCAGCGCCGTGCCGCTCAACGCGGTGGTGGCCGATCGGCCGACATCGAACCGGCTGAACAACCCCTGCTCCTTCTGCGCGGCGGCCTTGAGTTCCGCGTCGAACACCTGGCGGTCAGCGTTGCTGAGTTTGTCTTTGTACTGCTCAATGAGCTTCTCGGCGACCCGGGCCTCGAGCGCGGCCAACTCGACGGTATCCAGAGACTCGTCGAACTTGATACCCAGCCGTTGCACCACATCTTCGGCGATCTGGCGATAACTCACGCCGTGCCCGCGGGCCATGTTCATGAAGCTATCACCGCCCATGCGCTGCAACTCGATGGCCAGCTTGAGCGGCTCGCGAACATTGCCGTCTATAGATGCACTGCGTTTTTGCGCCATCAGTTCGGCGAGGAACTTCAACTCTTCGGGCCGCGCCTGCACCAGCGCCGGGAACAGCTCCGCGTCCTCTTCGGCAAACCGTACCTCAGGGCTGCGCTGGTCGGAACGGATCATGCCGCGTCGCTCGTGCAGCAGGTCGGTGTACTGCACCACCGTCTGCAACTGCGGCCAATAGGCGGCGTGATCGAACGTCGCCAAGTGCACGTTGGTGACCTTGGCCTTGAGCGCCGGCGTCACCGGGATCGCATAGCGGCCGATACACCGTTCAGTGTCCGGTTTCAGCGCCAAGGCCCAGTCTTTGCTGGAGTGGCAATTGATCACACGCCCTTTAAGCGGCGCCGAGACGTCGTCCCACGGGCTCGATGTGCAGATCGCCCCGCCCATCAGCAACAGATTGTCCAATGGCAGCTCGCGGGCGGTCTCAGGGTTGGCCAGCAGGCTCTTGACCAGAATGCGCGCGCCAAGGGAATGGCCGATCAGGTTGATACGCCGTACTGCCAGGGACTCGCCGTGCAGGTAGTTAGCCAGTTCAGGCAGCAGGCTCCTCGCGACTTCGTCCACCCGCGCCTCGACGCTTTTGTAGTGGTCTAGAAAATAGGCAATCGCCTTGCCCACGCCGACGGTCGCCGCGCCCAGGCTACCACCGCCGAGCATCGCGCCCATGACGTCCTTGAAGGGCGCAAACAGGTTTTCCAGGAAATGCCCCGCCGGCCAGAACAGCATCAGGTTGGTCGAGCCTTCGATGCCCGCCAACTGCGCCTTGAAGCTGCCCAGTTGTTGCCGGTTGAAGAACGCCGAATAACCGTGAACATAGAGATTGAGCACATCGCCCTGAGGCTCGCCGCACAGTAGGAACGTGGGCTTGCGGGTGCGGTGCATTTCATCCCACTGGTGCTGCATGGGGCGGTGACTCCTGGTGACAAGGGACGACGATAGTAACAAAGGGCGCGGCTCAGCGCGGTACCGCTGGGGGAAAAGGCACCACGTTGGCTAATGCCAGTCAGTTAAGGATGCACACAGTACCTGTGGCGAGGGAGCTTGCTCCCGCTGGGTCGCGAAGCGGCCCCAGCGCTTTGTTTCAAAAGACTGGGACTGCTACGCAGTCCAGCGGGAGCAAGCTCCATCGCCACGGGTTACTTTTCGCTCTTGCTGCTTCTTAACTGACTGGCATTAACCACGTTGGCCCCCTCTTCCTTTCAGAAGATGGAAGCGGCCTTGGACTTGGCCAGGTAACGCGCCGGTGAATCCCCCAGGTTACGGCGAAACACCGAGGTGAACGCACTGGAGCTGCTGAACCCCAGCTCGAAGGCCACATCGGTGATGGACGAGCCATGGCTGAGCCGTGCAGTGGCCTCCAGCAGGCAGACCTGTTGGCGCCACGACACAAAGGTCATGCCCGTGCATTCACGAAAATTACGCGTGAAGGTACGCCGGCTCATGCTCGACCAATCGGCCATCTCGCCAATCGAGATTTTCTGCGTGGGCGCGTCAAGGAAGCGCTGACAAGAACGGGCCAGGCGCGATTCCGAAGGCAGCGGCGCACTCAACGGCAACTCGGGCATCGTGCCGATTTCATCGATCAGCAGGGTCAGCACGCAACAATCACGCACGCTGGGCGAGGCCGATGGCCCAATCGCCAGCGCCGCTTCCAATAGATGACGCAGCAGCGGCGAGACGCCAAACACCTGGCAATAGTCCTGCAACCCGGCGCGCCGGGCGGCGGCGTCGTCCAAGTAGGTGTTGAGCATCACCACGTCGCCGCGCATGTGCATCTCATGCGACACCCCACCCGGCACCCAGATCGCCCGCTGGGGCGGCACGACCCAATTACCCAGGTCGGTGAACATTTTCAACGCGCCTGTGGAGGCGTAGGCGAACTGCCCGCGTCGGTGAGTGTGGCGTGGAAATACTGTCCCAGACGGGTACTCGCGCAACGTCACCACCGCTTCGGGGCTGTCCGGTTTGTAAGGCGAAAAGGTGAAGGTCGGCGGCATGGCCCGATTTTGTCAAAGTATGACCTGACATAGCAAGCGGGCCATCACACCGCCACCTAGAATCATCGCTCCCCAAGTTGGGCTCATATCGAAGGGATATTCGGAAAATGACTGTCAAAAACTACTTGGACGTACGCGTGGACGGCGCTGTTTTGATGGTGGGACTCAACCGCCCGCAGAAGCGCAACGCCATGTCGCTGGAAGTCATGCACGAACTGCGCGAGACCTTCACCCACATCCCAGAAGGCATTGGTGCTGCGGTGCTCTACAGCACCAGCCAGCATTTCTGCACGGGGTTGGACCTGTCGGAAATCCGCGACCAGTCGGTCATCGATAACGTCCAGGCATTTCGCGAATGGCACAAGACCTTCGAACTGATCCAGTTCGGCAAGGTGCCCGTGGTAGCCGCCATTACCGGTGCCGCCATCGGTGGCGGCCTGGAGATTGCCACCGCCTGCAGCCTGCGCGTGGTCGATGACAGCGCCTTCTTCTCGCTGCCCGAAGCGATGCGCGGCCTGTATGTCGGCGTCGGCGCCTCGGTGCGCTTCCCACGCATCGCCGGCATTGCCCTGATGACCGACATGATGCTCACCGGCCGCACGCTCTACGCCAAGGAAAGCTACGAGCGCGGCGTGGCCCAGTACCTGGTGCCGGTCGGCCAGGCGGTGCTCAAGGCCACCGAATTGGCGCACAAGATCGCCGGCAACCTGCCCATGACCAATTACGCGGTGACCCATGTGTTGCCACGCATTGTTGATCAAAGCCAGCAGGACGGGCTGATGACGGAAGCCTTGATTGCCGCCGTGGTGTCTTCCGACACCCGCACACAGGATCGCCTGGCGGATTTCCTGGATCGCAAGAAGGACAAGATCCAGACCGCGCCAGCGGTGTAACTCCCGGTCGTGAACGTTGCCGAGCGCACCTCGGCAAACCATGGATGGCCTTCACAACTCACTATCAACCGGTGAAACCATGTTTCAGCACAGCACTCAAGACGATCTTTATCGCAGCAATGACGCGACCGATGAACGATTGATCAAAATCGAACGCAGCTGGCACAAACGCGCACAGATCAAGCTCGACTCCCAACGCCCGGATATCCAGCTTGACCTGCAAGCGCCGGACTTTCTCGAGGCCCTGTTACCTTTCGCCCATGACCCGCACTACCAACACTACCCCCATGCCCTGAAGTTGCTGATCCTGTCGGCCGGCTGGGTGATCTACAACCAGAAAACCATCGCCATCGAAACCGAAATCATCTGCCCGTCCTGCATCGACCTGCTGCAGCTGGGCTCGCGCCTGAGCTCGGCCAGCGCCGCGACGATTTCCGAAACCCTGGCGGATGAGGCCTACCACACACTGTTCTCGATCAACATGTGTGAGCTGGCGATTACCCAGCGCGGCATGCGCATTAAATGGCCGGAGCTGGAGCTGACCCGCCACCTCAGCCAGGCCCAGGCCACGATGTCCGAGGCGGACTTCAAAATCTACCGCCTGGCGTTCTCGCTGGTCTCGGAAACCTTTATCAGCGACTACCTGGCCGACCTCAGTGACGCGCCGGACATCCAGCCGGTGTTTCGTCACGTGGTGGCCCTGCACAAAAAAGACGAGCTGGTGCACAAACACATCTTCCCGCTGTTCGTGCAGCAGGTGGTGGGTGACTTTACCCCGCAGCAAACCACGCTGTTCACCCGCGGCATCGCCAACTCCATCCGGATCTTCCCGATGCGCGAGATTTCGGCGTGGCGAATCATCCTGCCGCAGCTGCTTGAAGTGTTCGGTGATCGCTCACTGCTGTTGCCGACTCAATTCACCGAGACCGGCGAAGCGGACTACTCGGCCATGCCCGAGATCCTCAGTTCCATCGGTATACGCCCCGAAGCGGTGCTGCCTGAGCTGCATGGGATGAACGAACCGGTCATCACCGTTTGAACCCAGCGTGTCGCTGATCACTACAAATTCAATAGAGTAATTGTCATGTGTGGATACATTGGCGTCTTTGCCAAACAACCTCGTGCGTTCAACCCCAACCTGTTCGATGCCGCCCTGCGTGCGATCCATCATCGTGGCCCGGACAGCTCCAGCCAGTGGTTCGACCCCAAGGGCCAGGCCGCTTTCGGTTATGTGCGCCTGGGCCTGGTCGGCCTGGGTAACGGCACCCAGCCGATCGTCGCCGATGAAGGCGACCTGGTGATGATGGTCAACGGCGAGTTCTATGACTATCAACGCATTCGTACGGAGCTGGAGGGCTACGGTTGCCGCTTCAAGACCTCGTCCGACAGCGAAATCGCCATGCACCTGTACCGCCGTCACGGCGTACGCGGCCTCAAGCAACTGCGCGGCGAGTTCTCCATTCTGATCTTCGATCGCCTGCGCAAAAAGCTGTTTGCCGTGCGTGACCGAGTGGGCGTCAAGCCGCTGTACTACACCGAGCATGAAGGCGCCTGGTACTTCGCGTCCGAAATCAAAGCCTTGCTCGCCGCCGGCGTGCCCGCAGAGTGGGACCACGAAGCCTACGCCAACCGGGGCTTTATCCTGCGCGACCGTACCGTGTTCAACAACATTCGCAGCGTCAAACCCGGCTGCTGGATCATCGCTGACGAAAGCGGCCTGCAAACCGAACAGTATTGGGACTGGGATTTCCCCGACGCCCAGGCCACCGAGCAACGCAGTGAAGCCGAGATGATCGACTCGCTGCGCCACACCATCGAAGAATCCGTGCGCCTGCGTTTGCACGCCGATGTGCCGGTGGGTGTGTGCCTCAGCGGCGGCCTGGACTCCTCGGCCATGCTGGGCATCGCCACCGAACTGACCGGCCAGCCGCTGCAGGCCTTCCACTTGTCCTTCGAAGGCGAGCAGGCCTACGACGAACGCCAGTACGCTGAAATTGCCGCCCGGCATAACCGCGCCCACCTCAATGTGCTGTCGGTGAACTCCGCCGACATGGCGGACAACTTCGAAAACGCTCTGTGGCACGCCGAGATGCCCTTCGCCAACGCCCATAGCGTGGCCAAGTACCTGCTGTGCAAATACGTGCAGAACCAGGGCATGCGCGCGGTATTGACCGGTGAAGGCGCCGACGAAGTCTTCGGTGGCTACCCGCACTATCGCCGCGACATGGTGTTGTACAACCACGAAAACCAAGACCCGACGGCAATCGCCGAGCTCGCCCGCCGCCTGCACGCCAGCGAAGATCGCTACCTGCCCGGCGGCAAGAACGATGTGAAATGGGTGCAGGACGAACTGGGCCACGGCGTGTCCTGGCTGCAAACCCAATCAGCGTTGTTCGGGCCTCTGGCGCAGTTGTACAGCGATGACTTCCGTGAGCGCTTCAGCAATACCGACGCCTATCGCGAGTTCTACGACCGTCTGAGCCCACGGGCGCTGAACGGCTGGGAACCGGTCAACCGCTCGCTGTACATGGTCGCCAAGTCGAGCCTGCCCAACGTGGTGCTGACCTCCCTGGGCGACCGCATGGAAATGGCCGGCAGCCTGGAAGGCCGCCCACCGCTGCTCGACCACCAAGTGATCGAGGCCGCCTGCCGCCTGCCGGTGAACATGAAAGTGCGCGGCGCCACCGAGAAATACGCCCTGCGCGAAGCCATGCGCCCGTATGTGCCGCAGGCCGTGCTGGACCGCAAGAAGCAATACTTCCGCGCGCCGCCGGCGTCCGAGAGCCCGCAATCGAAGCTGTATGAAATGATCAACGACGTGTTGAGCGGCCCGGCACTGAGCAACGTGCCGTTCTTCGAGCCACGTAAAGTACGCGCCTTGCTGGCAACCCTGCCAAGCTTGTCCCCCGCCCAACGCGCCTCGGCAGACAATCTGCTGATGGAAATCGCCGGGCTGTGCCTGATGCAAAAACGGTTCGCCTTGAACTGACTTTCCGGCGGCACATCGCAATTGCGCTGTGCCGCCTGACCCAAGGAGGGTCCATGCTGAAAAAACATTTGTCACTTGCCGTGCTCGTCACCCTGGTGTGGGGGGTCAATTTCCCCATCACCAAACTGGGCCTGCGCGCCATCGATCCGTTTGTGCTCACGGGTATCCGCTTTGCCCTCGCCGCCCTGCCGCTGGTGTTCTTTATCAAGCGTCCTGCCGTTAAATTCAGCTACGTGGCCGCCTACGGTTTTATCTTCGGGTTGGGCATGTGGGGCGTGATCAACTACGGCATCCAGGTGGGTGTGAGCCCTGGTATTGCCTCATTGATCATTCAACTCAGCGTGTTCTTCACCATGGGCTGGGGCTTTGTGCTGTTCAAAGAGAAGATCCGTGGCGCGCAGATGATCGGCGCGGTATTGGCCTTGATCGGCCTCGCAGGGATCATTTCCACCCAGCAAGGCAACCATGCCGTGCTGGGCGTGATGCTGATCGTCCTCAGTGCGGTGGCCTGGAGCGTGGGCAATGTGATCATCAAGAAGTCCGGGGTGAAAGAGATCTTCTCGTTCATGGTGTGGGCCAGCCTGATCCCGCCGATTCCGCTGTTCCTCACGGCCTGGCTGATGCACGGCAGCGCCGCGTTCGAAGGTTTGCAAGCCAGCCTCGACCTGACGGCGATCCTGTCGATCCTGTTCCAGGTGTATTTGGCCACGCACTTTGCGTACTGGGGCTGGAACTCGCTGCTCAAGCTGTACCCGGTGTCCACCGTGGCGCCCCTGTCGTTGCTGATCCCGGTATTCGGCATCACCAGCTCCATGCTGATGCTCGACGAGCGCATTTCCACGCCTAACCTGATCTCGATCGGCATCATCATCGCCGGGTTGGCGGTGGGGTTGTATCGCCGGCCGGCGAACCTGGCTCCAACCAGCCAAGGCGCGGTGATGCAGGCGGAAAAGTAAGCCCGCCCGAAAAAGCCCGGCGCATGGCCGGGCGACTGCCAACCTTCAATACGCGAAATTGTCGATCTTGACCTGGCCATCGGGGAAGGTCGCGATAATCTCCAGTTCGCCGCCCATTGCACGGATGTAATCGCGCAACGTGCTGATGTACATGTCGGTACGCCGCTCCATCTTGGAGACGGCCGCCTGGTTGATGTTCAATGCCTTCGCCAGGCTTTGCTGGCTCAACTGCTGGGCTTTGCGCAGCTCATGCAGGGGCATTTGCTGCAGGTGTTGCTGGAACAACTGCTTGGCTTCAGCACGCGCTTGTGGCGTCATGCGGGCTTGAAGTTCGGCGAATTTCTTAGCCATGGTTACGGCCCTCTCTACACAAAGTTTGCAAATGTACGTCGTACAACTTTTCTGCCACCGGGACGTGTTGGTCATACCAGCGGTGCTGCCCGGTCTTGTCCCCACCCATCAGTAATACCGCGCATCGCCGTGGATCAAATGCGTACAGCACCCGATAAGGGCGCCCCGCGTGTTGTAGGCGCAGTTCCCGCAGGTTGCCGTGCCGGGAACCTTTGATATCGCTGCTGTGGGGAAAGCCCAAGCCCGGTCCGAAAAGCCCCAGCAGGTCAACGCTGGCGGATACCGACACTTGCTCCTTTGTCCCCAAACCCGCCCACCAGTCTCCGAATTCATCCGTGTATTCAATGTCCCAATCCATGCAAATATGCCACCCAAGGAATATAAACTCAAGAGCATAAAACGTAGTAGATAAACTGGACGAGCCGCCACCCGCCGCCCTTGGGAAATTGTTTGTACATCCTTCCGCCCTGACAGCAATGCCTCTCAGCACGATCACGCGCTGCAAAAACACAATTATCGACCTGTAAAAAGCGCTCTAATACCCGCCTGTTGATTGGTTTTAAAGATCCTGGAGTTCGCAATGCCCCATGAAGGCAACCTGTTACAAGCAGCCGTGGTGTTCCTGCTCGCCGCCGTGCTGACCGTGCCCCTGGCCAAACGCCTGCAACTGGGCGCGGTGCTGGGCTATCTGTTCGCCGGTGTGATCATCGGCCCGTCGGTGCTGGGGTTAATCGGTAACCCGCAAAGTGTCGCGCAGTTCTCCGAGCTGGGCGTGGTGCTGCTGCTGTTTATCATCGGGTTGGAGCTGTCGCCCAAGCGTTTATGGGTGATGCGCAAGGCGGTATTCGGCGTCGGCCTGGCCCAGGTGCTGCTCACGGGCCTGGTGATGGGTGTTGTCGCGTTATGGCTGTTTGGCCAGTCGTGGAACAGTGCCATCGTGCTCGGCCTTGGCCTGGCGCTCTCCTCCACCGCGTTTGGCCTGCAAAGCCTGGCCGAGCGCAAAGAGCTGAACCAACCCCATGGTCGCCTGGCGTTTGCCATTTTGCTGTTCCAGGACATCGCTGCGATCCCGCTGATCGCCATGGTGCCGCTGCTGGCCGGCAGCGATCACCCGATCACCGAAGCCCAGGGCCTGCAGCATGTGTTGCAGATCCTCGGCAGCATCGCCGTGGTGATCATCGGCGGTCGCTACCTGTTGCGGCCGGTGTTTCGCATCGTCGCCAAGACTGGCCTGCGTGAAGTCTCCACCGCTACGGCGTTGCTGGTGGTGATCGGTACCGCCTGGTTGATGGAGCTGGTGGGCGTGTCCATGGCCCTAGGCGCCTTCCTCGCCGGCCTGCTGCTGGCGGATTCGGAATACCGCCACGAACTGGAATCCCAGATCGAACCGTTCAAGGGCCTGCTGCTGGGCCTGTTCTTTATCAGCGTGGGCATGGGCGCCAACCTCAGCCTGCTGCTCAGTTCGCCGCTGGTGGTGATCGGGCTGACGCTGCTGCTGATCGGCCTGAAGCTGCCGCTGTTGTACGCGGTGGGCCGTATGGTCGGTGATCTCAATCGCGAGAGCGCCCTGCGCCTGGGTGTGGTGCTGGCAGCGGGCGGTGAGTTTGCTTTTGTGGTGTTCAAGATCGGCCGCGACCAAGGCCTGTTCGACCCCCACCTCTACGATGTGCTCGTACTGACCATTACCCTGTCCATGGCGGTGACGCCGCTGCTGCTGTTGGTGTGCCCGAAGCTGTTCAAGCCCAAGGTCAAGACCGTGGAAGTGCCCGAGGAATACCGCACCATCGAAAGCGACGCGCCGCGTGTGGTGATCGCCGGGATGGGCCGTATGGGCCAGATCGTGGCGCGGATCCTGCGCGCGCAGAACATCTCGTTTATCGCGCTGGACACCTCGGTGGAAACCATCGAGCTGACCCGCAGCTTCGGCGGCATGCCGGTGTTCTACGGTGACCCGCAACGCCCCGAGATCCTGCACGCGGCCAAAGTCGACCAGGCGGAGTTTTTTGTGATCGCCATGGACGACCCGGAGATCAACATCAAGACCGCCGAGCTGGTGCGCAACCTCTACCCGCACATGAAGATCATCGCCCGCGCACGTAACCGCCAGCACGTGCACCGCCTGGTCGACCTGGATGCCTCGCCGATTCGCGAGACCTTCTACTCCAGCCTCGAAATGAGCCGCCGCACCCTGGTCGGCCTGGGGTTGAGCCAGGCCCAGGCCGATGCGCGCATCACCCGCTTCAAAAACCATGACTTGCAGGTACTGGCCGCGCAACACGCGGTCTACGACGACGCCGCCAAAGTCATGCAAACCGCCCAGGAAGCCCGGGCTGAATTGGCAAGGCTGTTTGAAATGGATCGGCTTGAGGAAGAGTCCGACAAGGTGTGAGGCTTCGGATGAACGATTTTGCGAAAATTCTGACAGAATACGCCGCAATTTCGTTCATCCCTGGAGCGCTTCATGGCCACTTTCACCAAGACCGCCGCCTTGCTGGTCCTCGCGCTGACCGCCGGCAGCGTGTTCGCCGCCGCTAAGCCAACCACGCAAACCATCTCCACCTTGGGCGGCAAGTTCACCTTCAACCTGCCCAAGGCCTACGCTGCCGACACCCTGCCCGCCGGCAAAGCCGAAGATGGCACCGCCGATACCCAAGGCACGATGTACGCTAACCAGACCACGAAAAGTGTGGTGATCGTCGCCGAAACCGTGCGCAACGACGGGGTAACCATCGGGGATAACGACGCGAAATTCCTTGATGGCGCCGTGGCCGGCTTCGTCAAGGACCAAGGCGCGGCGCTGCCTGACTTCAAGAAAAAGGGCGAGAAAAAACTGACCTTCAAGGGCCTGGGCCTGCGCCAGGTGGACAGCACCGCCACCCAAGGCGGCGGCAAGACGCTGAACTCCACGTTCCTGGCCGGTTCGGGCAATCACTTGCTGGTGATTCAGGCGATTTCGCGCGCGGATGATGCGAAGGGGCATGCGGCGCTGGTGAAGTTGATTACCGGCGGGAAATAACAGTCTTCCCAACAACTCGGTCCAAATGTGGGAGCAAGCCCCCTCCCACAGTGTTCGACCGCGTTTAATTCAGGCTTTTTTCCAGCCAGGCTTTGAGGTCCTGCACTTCCGCTGCACTGACGGTATGGTTCATTCCCGAATAACCATGAAACTCCGGCTTCAACCCCAACCCCGTCAACACCTCATTCGCCCGGGTCGCCGAGGTAAAGGGCAACGCCTGGTCCAACGTGCCGTGGCCGATGAAGATCGCCAATTTACCCAGTGACTCATCCGGCTTCAGCTCAGCCTTGAGCACCGGCAACACGCTGCCACTCAACGCCGCAATCCCACGCACCAGCTCCGGCCGGCGCAAGCCCACCTCGTAGGACATGATCGCGCCCTGGCTGAAGCCGACCAGGAACACCCGGTCAGGTTGAGTGTGGTACTTGGTGGTGGCTTTGCCGACAAAATCCTCGATCAACGTGGCGCTGCGCTGCAGGTCGGCGGTCTCCCCATCGTAATCGCCGTCACCGGGCGTCTTGGTAAACCAGCGATAGCCGTGCGGGTCCACCGGCATCGGCGCACGGGCCGACAGGTAAGTCCAGGTAGACGGCAGCGCATCCTTGATGCCGAACAAGTCTTCCTCGTTGCTGCCAAACCCGTGCAGGAAGATCACCAGCGGCTGGTTGCGCGCATCGCCCTGGGTCTGTTCCAGGTACGACAACGGCAAGTCGGTATGCAGCGTATCGTCGGCATGAGCGGCACCGGCCACCAGGGTCAGCGCCAGGGCAAACAATTTGAGCATGGGACGTTACCTCAGGGTTTGCGGAGCAGATAAGTGTCCATGATCCAGCCATTTTGCAGGCGCGCCGCCTTGCGCACCCGTTCGATTTCTTCAGCCACGTCACTCACTTTGCCACTGATCAGTATCTCGTCCGGGGTGCCCAGGTAGGCGCCCCAATAGATATCCAGATCCTGCGCCGCCACCGTACGGTACGAGTCTTCGGCGTCGAGCATGACCACCAAGGTGTCGGCGTCGCTGGCCTGCCCCGCCGCCAGACGGCGCCCGGTCGTAATCTCGACCGACTTGCCGATGCGGTTCAGCGGGACTTTGTGCTGGGCGGCCAGGGCCTGCACGCTGGTGATGCCGGGGATCACTTCAAACTCAAAGGTGCAGCGGCCACTGGCCAGGATCGCCTGCAGGATGCGAATGGTGCTGTCGTACAACGCAGGGTCGCCCCAAGCCAGGAAAGCGCCCACTTCACCGTCAGCCATTTCTTCGTTGATCATGCGTTCGAAGGTCTGCTGCTTGTCGCGGTTGAGGTCCTGCACGGCGGTGGTGTAATCGATGTCGCCGCGCACACGCTCGGGGCAATCGGCCTCGACGAAGCGGTAGCCCGGCTCGGTGATGTAGGTCTCGCAGATCTCGCGGCGCAGGTCGATCAACTTGTCTTTGCTCTGGCCCTTGTCCATCAGGAAAAATACGTCGGTGCGGTTGAGCGCCTTCACGGCCTGCATCGTGATGTAGTCAGGGTTGCCGGCGCCAATGCCGATGATCAGGATGCGTTTCATGGGTTGCTCTCAGTGCGGGGCGTGGATTTTGCCATGTTCAGGCGCCTAGGCGTGAGTGTCCAGGCGCAGGCGCCAGAGGTTGTTGAAACGCAGCTCAGTGGCGGACAGCGGTTCGACGTCGATCCGGTAGAACATCGACAGTGGAAACTGCATGACGTGCCACATCGCGGCACGGATCACAAAGGGATGAGTGATTGCCACGACATGGCCGGGCTGGGATTCGAGGGTTTTCATCCACTCTCCCACCCGCCAGCAGATCTGCTCGACCGACTCGCCCCCATGGGGCGCGCACGTGGCGTCAGTGAGCCAAGTGTTCAGCGTGTCACTCTCCAACTGGCCGATGTCCTGGCCCTTCCACTGCCCGAAATCAGCATCGCGCAACGCGAACTCGATCACCCCGTCATCGCCGAACAAGCCTGCCGTCTGCCGCGTCCTGGCCTCAGGCCCACATAACAGGCGCCGGGTTTTCTTATAGCGATCAGCCAGCGACAACGCCGAGCCTTGCCAATCCATCACCACCGCCTCGTCATCAGGAAAACGCCCCTGTTTTTGCAAAGGCGTGACGGCGTGGCAAATGAGCGTCAAACGAGTGGTGTGCATTGCAGAGTGCTTGAGACCAAAAAGATAAGGCCTCAAGACTGGCGCAGTTATGGCTGGGGCGCAACGCCTTGTGCCAGGTAGAGCACGTGGTAACCCGTGCCTTGACGCGCCTCGTCCAGCGCTGCGGACGACAACGTAAACCGAACCAACCGCCAAGCCTGTACATCCAGCGCCAGGCACACCGCGAACGTGTCACTGCGCCCCGCCACCTGCTGATTACGCCGTTTCTCCTCAGCCAATAGGCTGGCGCGGTCCGCTCCGGGCTCCAGCGGCCACGCCTCGCGATACACACTCAACGCGCCCTGCGCCGGCCCCCACTGCACATCCAGCGGTAACCAACTCTCGATATGTGGGCGACCAAAGCTGTCGAGCACTTTCTGAAAACGCTCGCCGAGTAAAAAGTCAGCGGCCTGCAACGGATCGGCCCACAAGTAGACCGACGAATACACATTGCCACCGCGCTCCTGGGCGATAAACGCCTTGAACAGCAACCCCTCGGCGTTATCCCACAATGGCCCCAATTGCGCAGCGCGGCGGCGAATCACGCCCATGTCGTAGTCGGCAGGCAAACGGTGTGAATACTGTTTGGCAAACATGCGAGAACTCCTGTGCAAGATGAGGATTCAGCTTGCGCAGCCGCGATGATTTCAACAAGATATCAGCCGATATAAGTGCGATAAGGATTCAATATGACTGACGCGCTCAAACCGCTGGACATCGACACCGTCCAGGCTTTCGTACGGGTGGCCGATTTCGCCAGTTTCACCCGCGCCGCCGAAGCCCTCGACACCTCCCAGGCGGCGATCAGCCTCAAGCTCAAGCGCCTGGAAGAACGCCTCGGCTATCGCTTGCTCGAACGCACGCCCCGGCATGTGCGGCTGTCGCCCCAAGGCGAACACTTCATAGTCGCCGCCCGCGCCTTGCTCAACGCCCATGAACGCGCCTTGGGCGATATGGCCAGCCACGCACTCCGCCGCCTGGTGATCGGTATCAGCGACCACGTGGCCGGTCCCGACTTGCCAACCTGGCTCAGCCGCCTGGCCGCCTACGACCCGTTAGTGATCCTCGAAGTGCGCATTGCCTCCTCCCGCGAGCTGGTCGCCGCCTTCGATCGCAATGAGCTGGACGCCGTGATCGTGCGCAACGAGGGCGAGCGCCAGGACGGCGAAGTATTGGCGGTAGAACGTTTTGGCTGGTTCGCCGCCCCCACCTGGCAACACAGCCCCGGCACGCCCCTGCGCATGGCGACCATGGCCGCGCCCTGCGGCGTGCGGCACTTGGCGACCCGTGCACTGGACGCGGCGCGCATCGACTGGACCGAAGTATTTGTCGGCGGCGGCGTCATGGCCGTCGGCGCCGCCGTCAGCGCCGGACTCGGCGTCGCCGCCCTCGCCCACCGCGTGGCACCGTCTGGCGCGGTGGACGTGAGCGAGCAATACGGCTTGCCCACCCTACCCGTGAGTGAAGTGGTGCTTTACAGCCGTATCAGCGATGGCCGCTCCAAGGAAACCTTGCGCGCATTAAGCGCAACCTTCCGGGGTGCATTGCAACGCTGAGTTCGGATTGGCCCGCCTGCCTTTCTGTCACCTTGCCTGGCCCGCCGCACACCGTAGTGAGCGGGCTTGCCCCGCGCTGGGTGGCGAAGCCGCCCCAACAAGGACAGCGCGGTTCTTCAGAAGGAATAGCGGCGCCTGGTTCAGGGCGGCTTCGCCACCCAGCGCGGGGCAAGCCCGCTCACTACAAGGTAGGTGCGTTGGAGTCAAACCACTCGCGCCGTCCTTCAAATGTGCCCACGATCAACTCTACGATCATCCTTACCGCCTCAGCATCCTCCACCTGCGTATTCACCGCCAACCATACCTGCCGCTGCATGCGCGCCTCCAACAACCCCGGCAACGCCACCAAGCCTCGGTCAAAACTGCTCATGTAATGCGGCAGCAACCCAATGCACGCACCGCAGCGAATCATCTCCAGCATCAGCGAATACGCATGCACCTGCACCACTGCCGCCAAGCGTTGCTGCACCACCTGGTTCCAGGCCTGCAAAGCCTCCACCTGCGCATCGGGCTGCCATTGCACCAGCATGTAATCGTCGAGGTCTTCCACACTGTCCGGGCGTGTCGTCAACCGCGAATAACGCTTGGCGATATGCGGCAGATACTGCAAGCGCGCCAGGGCTCGCGGCGGTTCAGTGGGAAAACTCGGGCCGGGGCTCGGGCCGTCGGCATCCGACAACCACAGCACCACATCCACATCCACCGCTTGCAGGGACAACTGGCTGTCGATGGAGATGATCTCCAGGCGCACGCTGGCATTGCGGCGCAGCAAGGCGATCAGGTCGCGACCCAGGATGTCATGCAGGATCGGCTCCGCCACCGCCAGCCGAATCAATGGCTGCTCCGTCACCGGCAAGCGGCGTTCATGGGCCAGCGCGATCAGCTGCGCCTGCAATTGCTGGCCGTCACGGCTGAGCACCAAACCATTGCCCTGGTAGCTGAACAGCGAATGCCGCAGCTGCTCTTCCAACTGCGCCAGGCGCTTGCGCAGCAGCGTCGCCTTGATATTCAAGCTGCGCGCCGCTTGCATGAAACACCCGCAGCGCGCACTCACCAGAAAGTAGCGCGCCACCTCCGGGTCGATCTCATCGGCCAAGGCCAGCCAACGGCTGCGGCCCTCGGCGGGTGCGCGATAAGCGGCGGGCCCCTGGGGGGCAGACGGTTCTAGAAATGCCATGGGAGACTCCCTGTCTTGTGGTCTGTGCATCCAATGCGGGTTGACGCGTATTACTCCAGCACCTTGTTCAGCTCGGCGCCGTCGATACTCAGGGTCGCGGTGTTGAGCATGCCTTCGAGGTAAGCCTTGGCGATCTGCTCCTGGCGCTGGGCGCGCAGGGCCTGGGTCAGGCGCTCACGCAGTTCGTCGAGGGTCGCGGTGCGTGCCGGTTGCTGGCCGGTGAGTTTGAGCACATGGAACCCCGCCGCACTCTGCACCACGTCCGACACGGCCCCGACCTTGAGGCGCGACACCGCACTGCGCACTTCCGGTACCAGTTGCTGCAGGGGTTGCATGCCCGAGTCGCCACCGCGTGCGGCGGAGTCCGTGTCCTGGGAAAACTGCGTGGCCAAGGCGGCGAAATCACCCGGTGCGGCCTGGGCCCGACGGCTCAGCTCCTGGGCCTGGCGACGTACCGTGTCGAGGGTTTGCGGGTCATTCGCCGCGAGGAAAATCTGGCTCACACGGTACAACGGTGGCGTTACCCATTGCGCCTTGCCGCTGTCGTAGGCCTGCTGCAATTCAGCCGCGCTGGGGTAATCCGCCGGCACCTGGCTGACCGAGAGCATGTAGTCGCGGAACACGATCTGCTCGGTGGCGGCGCGGGTCTGTTGCTCTACCTCAGGGCGCTGGCGCCAGCCCTGGGCGTCGGCCTGTTCAAGCACGGCCTTCTGCGCCAGGCGTGAGCGGATCCAGGTTTCCAACGCACCACGGTTGCCGCGCAGTTGCTCACGGGATTCGGCCGGCAGGCTGGCCAACACGGTTTTCAGTTCAGGCAGGTCGATTTGCTGGTTGCCCAAGCGCGCCACCGCCGGCCCGCTCGCGGCTGGATTGATCACCGGCGCCGGTTGCTGCGCCGCCACCGGGTCGCTGCCCGGCCGCAGACTCAAGCCCACCGCCACCACCAGCAAGGCCAGCGCACCCGCGCCGACCATCAGGGTTGGTTTTTTCACAATACGGGTGCCTCTTCGCCCACCGCTGCGGCCTGCAACTGCGCGGTCTGCTGGCTGTATTCACGCAGGTAGACGATAAATTCCTGCAACAGGCGGTCCCACAACTCCAGCTGGCTACGCAGGTGTGTGGCGCCGACGCCGGCCACCACCACGTCCATTTCCATCAGCAGGAATTCGCCCTGCACCGACAACCGCGCAAAGCGGCGTGACGCGTTCCACACCTGGGCCAGGCCCTCGGGCAACTCGCCCTGGATACGCAGCGCACAGCTGTAGGTGAAATCCACATAGCTGCCCTGCTCTGCTGCCGGGTTGCCGAAGCGCACCGCAAAGCCGATGCCCTGGCTGGCGCTGAGCAATTGCACGACGCCATTTTGTTCGCTCGGGTTTACCCGGTAGCCGGCTTCCTGCAGCAACTCGGTGAGGCGCTGGGTGGTGACGCTGGTGATCAATTCGCTCATGGTGATCTCTTCCCTGTCTATCAATGATTGGCGGTTGTCTGGGGTGCATCAAAACGGCTCTTGTACAAATCGTCGCCAAAGCCCTGGGCCAGTTCCTCGAACTTGACCCGCGCGCTGCTGGCGAACGGCTGGCGAATACTCATCACCTCGGCCACATCGATCTTTTCGTAGGCCGCGAGCAGTTGCTGGGCCACGCCGTACATCTGTTGATTCTTGACTGAACATTGCTGCACTTGTGTGTCACGTTCGCTCAGTTGCGCCTGCAAACGGGCACGCTCGGCTTCTTTGCCCTTGGCGAGCACCAGCAGTTCGTCATAGGCCTTCTTGAACTTGCCGATCTGCTCGTTGCTGGCCGCCACCTGGGCCTGCGCCTGGCTGTGCAGGCTCTGTTGCTGGCCGGCCAATTGCTCGGCTGCGCCACGGGTCTTCTCCAGCTCAGCCGTCAGCTGCTTGATTTGCGCTTGGGCCTGCTTGGCTTGGTTTTCGGCGGCAATACGCGCGGCACTGGCCTGGGCCTGTTCGCTTTGCAGCGCCTGCAATTGCTGAGTGGTGCTGCGCAGTTGCGTGCGCAGGCGCTCCTCCATGCCTTCGGCCGCAGCGCCGGTGGTGACCAGCAGCAGTAACAGCCCGCAGATTCGCATGTTCATGTGGCATCTCCCTGCGCATCAAAAGCGCGTGTTGAGTTCCAGTTGCATCACATCAACCTCGAACGGCTGGCCATACACTTCGGAGGCGCTCAACCAACGCGCACTGGCGTAAATGTTCTTGTCGATGCCGTAGTTGGCGCCAATGAAGTAACCCTTGGCGTTGGTGCCGCCCAGGTGAAACGAAGAGTCGTTGAAGCCGTCGGGCAAGGCGTCGGGCTGGATGTACTTGTAGCCGGCCAACACGTTCCAGTCGCCGCGCTTGCGCATCTCCAGCGCGCTGCCCAGGGTGAACGACACCATCAGCGCATTGCCGCCACTTTCAAACTGGCCCTTGCTGTTGATGTTGTTGACGATCTCGCCCTCGCTGCGCTTGAGCATTTCGCCCTTGTCGTAGGCCAGGTTGTGGATGAAGTTGCCCTGGGTGCGCAGCTTGAAATCGCTGGGCAGGTCGCTGTCCCAGACCAGGTTGAGGTCCAGCACATCGAACTTGGACGCCAGGCCGACGAATTGAGGGTCCGGCGTCCTGGCCGGGTCAGTCGGGTTGGTGGTGTTGTTGCGCAGGTTGAACACCGAGTTGCCTTTTTGCATGAAGGCAACACGCGTGCCGTCAGTGTCACAGGCGGGCGCGCCCTGCCATGTGGAGCAAGGGCTGGAACGCTCGCCTTCGATGTCCTGGAACTGGTAGTAAGCGGCGGCAAGTTTGAGACGGTTGCTGCGGTTGATCTTCCAGTCAGCGCCAATCTGCCCGCCAAACAGCCATTTGGTGTCGCTGTCTTCCTTGTCGATACCATTGGTGCTGGCGGTGTCGGCGGTGTACTCGACCGGGAAGGCACCGAGGGTACCGAACAGCCCCCACTCGCTGTTGAGGCGGTGGTTGAAGATCGCGGCCACGCCGTCGAAGTTGAGGTCGTTGGAATACATCATGTCGGTGGAATAGAACGGGTTGCCGATGCGCCCGGCAGTCAACGTCATGTAGTCAGTGGTTTTCCAGGTCAGGTAACCCTGATCCAGCCAGATGTCTTTTTTGCCGAAGCCGCCGCCCAGGGTCTGGGTGGTCGACACCGGGTTATTGTCAGACCCGGTGGCGATGCGAATGCCGGCGGTCCACTCCGGCGAGATCACCGCTTTCATGCCCAGGCGTGCGCGCAGGCGGAACAGGTTCTCGCGGTCCTCGCGGGTGTTGAGCAAGGGCGGCAACTTAGTGTTGGAGTTTTTGTTGACGTCATAGGGCCCGGTGTCATTGAGCTTGGCGAAGTCGGTGATGTTGTTGCTGTTATTACCCGAAAAGTAGCGTGACTCGTCGCGCAAACGAATATCGCCATCAAAGCTGATGCGCGAGATCCAATCGGGGAAGGTATTGGGCTGTGCCCAGTTTTCCTGCTTGGCGGTGGCCATGACCTCGGCCTTGACCTGGTCGCGAATCTGATCCTTGACTGCCTGCGGCACATACTGCACACGCACATCGCCGGGCGCTGCGGTCGGTCCTGCGGCAACTACCGGCACGGCATTGGCCTGGCGTGCCTGCTGGGCCTCTTTTTCAGCCTGGGCGATCAGCCCATTGGCGGTGGCCTGGGTCAGCACACCTTGCTGCACCAGCAGACGGATCAGGTTGATGGTGACGTTTTCCGAAGGCGCAACCGGGGCTGCAGCCGCCTGGCCAACCAGGGTCGCGATGACCATGCCAACCGCCAGGGTCAGTCGATTCACGGGGGAAATCATGTGTACGCAACTCCTGTAAAAATCCGTTAAAAAAGGTTCAGTCAATCCGGGCGCCGGCCCTTGAGGGACAGGCGCATGGGCAGCGTCAGTGACGCCGGCGGCTTCTGTGCGGCACGCGGTGCACGTATCAGCGCGAGCATCTGGGCGTCGGTCTCGGCATCACCGCTGGACTTGGCCACCAGCGCTTTAGTGACTTGGCCATCGGTGCCCAACCACAGGTCTATCTGTATCGAGAAAGCCTTCTTGCGTAATTCCGGGTCTTCGCGCATCAGCCGTTGATAGGTGCCGGCCAGATACTGCTTGTACGTGCCGGTACCCAGCCCGCCGCCACCGCTGCCGGCCATGCCACCGCCCTTACCCGCGCCGATGTTGAAACCGTCATTGCCGGACTGGGCGTCGCCGTCGATCTGCATCGGGTTGGCCAGGTCTTCGTTAGGTGAAGGCGGTGCTTCCTCGGCCGGCTTGACCTCTTCGGGTTCCGGGCTGGGCACCGGCTCCGGGACTTTTTCTTCGACCTGGGGCTCGGGCTCCTTGGGTTTTTCCGGCGGCGGCGGTGGTGGCGGCGGCAACGGGATAATCGTCGGCACCTTCGGCGCTTCGCGGCGCACGCCACTCATGTCGTTGGCCCACTGCCACAAAAACCAGGCCGCCACGGCCCCCAACAACAGGCCGGCGCCCCACTTCAACGGGCGCAACGGCGGTTTCTTTTTCACCGGTATTGGCGCAATCGGGATCTGTGCGGTCATGACTCAGCCCTGACTCGGTTTGCCGGTGACCAGCCCGACCTGGGACAGCTCCAGCCGGCGCAGCAAGTCGAGTACCTCGATCACCTTCTGGTATTGCACCATCGCGTCGCCGCGCACGATCACCGGGAAGTCCGGGTTCAACGCTTTCTCGATACGCAGGCGCTCTTCCAGCTCGCCGAGGGTGACCGGGTAGGCGTCGAGGAACACCTGGCCGCCGTCGTTCACGGAAATGGCCTTGGTCTTGGCCTCCGACAACGACACCGAGGCGCTGGCCTTGGGCAGGTGAATCTGGATGCCCGAGACCTGGGCGGTGGCGGTCAAAATAAACATCACCAGCACCACCATCAGCACGTCCACCAGGGGCGTGATGTTGATGCTGTCGACGGCGGCATCGTCGTCATCGTCGTGGGAGGCATTTACGGAAGCCATGGCGATTCTCCTCAGGCAGGAACCGATGCGTGATGCGGTGCGCGGTGCGCGGCTTCACTGTGCTGGCTCTCGCCGTGCATCTCCGCCAGGCGGGTGATGAACTCGTCGACAAACACGCGCATATCCGCACTGACTTCCTTGTTGCGGGTGATCAGGCGGTTGTAGCCAAACAGCGCCGGGATCGCGACGAACAGGCCCATGGCCGTGGCCAGCAAGGCTGCGGCCATGCCCGGGGCGATGGCGTTGATGTTCACGTCACCGGCCATGGCCGTGCCGAGGAACACCACCATGATCCCCAGCACCGTCCCGAGCAGGCCGATGTACGGGCCGCCGGCGATGGCGTTGGACAGGGTCGAGAGTTTGGAACTGAGCGCCTGGTTTTCGCGGGTGCGCACGCCGTCCATGGAGCAACGGATGGCTTCGATGGTCGCGGCCGACACCGATGAGGTGTCGGCGCCTTGGGCGCGACGGGTGCGGATCTCCTTGACCGCCACCAGGTACAGGCGCCACAGCGAGGAATGGGTCAGGCGCTCGCCCAACTGGGCGTCGTCGGCGTACATCTCCAGGCGTGTGCCGATCTGCGCGAAGTGCTCACGGAACACTTCGTTGGCACTGCTTAAACGGCTGACCTGGCGGTTCTTGCGCAGCATGATGACCCAGGACTGAAACATCATCGCCACCAGCACCAGGATGATTACCCAGGCATCCACCGGTACGGCGTTGAGCAAGAAGCCCAGGCTGCCGAAACCGAAGCCGGACTGTTCTTCATCCACCCCGTAGGCCACCAGTTTCGATTCGGCGCCCTGGGCGCTGGCATCGGCCAGCAGCAGCGCGGCCGGACGCGCCACCTTGGACAGGCGCAGCTCATCGATGGCCCCGGCGAATGGCAGGTGCGTGCTGCCCGCTTCCGGCAGGTCGGCGCCGATGGCCAGCTGGGAGTTAAAGGCCGGCATGGCCACCGCGAGGGTCGCGGTTTCGCGGCCATTCACATACAGCGTGACCTTTTCACCCTCGGCGGTGAACGCCAGGTGCTGCCATTGGCCGGGGTTCAGCGGCTGGGTCGAGACAGCGCGCTGGCCGTCGATGTCCACAAACGGCATGCCCTGGTTCAAGCCCAGCAACAGGCTATGGGTGCCGTCACGCCGGGCCAGCACCACTTGCTCGCCACTGGCTTGGTCCAAGCGCAACCAGGCGCTGAAGGTGAACGCGCCGCCTGCCGCATGTTGCAGCGACGGGCTGGCCGGCAACATCACGGGTTGGCCGCCGAACTGCAAGGCGCGGCCGATCACGCCATCGATGGCGGCGCCAGTGGCGTTCAACGCGGTGTTGGCGTAAGCCGTGGTGTCCCGGGCCGGTGTGCCATTGGCGCCATCAAAATGGTAGAGCGCGGTGTAGTTCGGGTCGAAGGTCAACTGGCCGTTGGCCGTGGCCGGGGCCTTCTGGTTGCCGTAGTACATCCACAGGTCCTGGCGCTGGCCGCCTTCGACCTTGGGCACATCGACCCAGATCAGCGCCATGCCCATCAACGGGTCGAAGCTTTCGATCTGATGGTTGAACACGGTCTTGTCATCGGCACTCACAAAGCGCAGGTCGGTACCGTCATCCTTGACCCCGTCAAAGGTGAAATTACCGGTGTGCAGGCGCACCAACAGCGCGGTACGACCCAGGGCCTGGTTGATCGCGGCCCCTTGCGCGGTGGTGTCGACCGAGATCTGTTTGCGGTAGTGCCAGTCGTCCTGCCACCAGGCATGGGCGGTGGCCGGGAGCGCGAAGCCCAGGCAGATCAACAGGCTCAGGAATAGGCGTTGCATGGGTGAAGTCTCCGGAAGAAAAAGTCAGAAAGTCGCCTGCACACTGAAGTGCAGTCGCGAGTCCTGTTTCTGGGTGTTCGGTCCATCGAGCAGCGGGTAACCCCAATCCAGGCTGCCGGACAACCATTTGCTCAAACTGGCGCGGGTGCCCAGGCCGACACTGGCCAGGCTGTATTCGTCTTCTTGCTCGGGCAGTGGGTCGTGCAGGCGCATGCGCGCGCCTTCAGCGAACGCGTAGAAGCGCCACTCCTGCACATAACTGCCGAGAAACTTGGCCAGGGACGGCGTGCGCAATTCCTGGGAGAGCAAGTAGCCCTCGTCCCCGGTGCGCTCGGCCGCCAAGTAGCCGCGCACCGACGTGGCGCCGCCGGCCGAGTACTGCTCGTTGGAGACCAGCGGTCCCGAGGCGAGTTGGAAGCCGCCTTTGGTCGCCGACTGCCAATCGTTGGCGAAGGTGTAGGTGTAATTCAGGTCACCCTTGAGCACGGCAAAACTGGCGCTGGCCTTGTAGCGCTTGTAGTCGAACGCCTCGGCATCGCTGCCGTAGCCAAAGAAGGCGCGGGTACCGACGATCAGGTTCAGACCGAGGCCCAATTGGGATTGCTCGGTGTAGCGATAGCCGTTGTAGCCCAGGGTGAATGGCGCGTATTTGAGCGGCACCTGGTCACTGCTGGCGCCGAATTTCATTTCCTCGTCGAAGTCCTTGAAATCGATCCCGAACGAGAATGAGTTGGCCCAGTTACCGGCAGCCGGCAGGTTGTAGATGGCCGACACACCGTAGGAATGGCCCTTGCCCAACACGTTGCTGCCGCCGATGGTGGCAATGTTGCTGTCGGACTGGTAACCGGAGAACTGCAAGGTCCAGCGCTCATTCAACGGTGCGGTGTAGGAACCCGACCAAACCTTGGCATTCTCGGTGTCCTGGGGCGCGGTGAAGTAAGTCAGGGAAATGCTGTGGCCCAGTTGCCAAAGGTTGTCGTAGCCCAGGGTCGCGACCGACCGCAGCTTCTCGGTGTCGGCGCTGTAGTCGTTGTTCAGGCCGATGCTGGCGTGCCAAGGGTTCTGGTCTTCGACCTGCAGGTCCACATCCATGGTGCCCGGGCGCTGGCCCTCGCGTACCAGCGGCGTAACCTGGCGCCCGGCACTGCGGTTGAGCCCGGCCAGCTGGGTCTGCACCGTGGCAAAGTCCGGCACCGCGCCCTCCTCCAGTGCCGGCACCTGCTCGCGGATTTCCACCGGCGAATAGTGCTTGGCGCCGACCACGCGCACGCGGCCAACCTTGGTTTCGCTGACTTGCAGGTAGACGATGCCGTCATCGACCTTCTGCTCCGGCAGCTCGACAAACACCGACTGGTAGCCACGCGACTGGTAGATCTTCTGCAAGGCATCGCGGGCGCCTTCGATATCGCCCAGGGTCTTTTGCGGGCCGAGAAACGGATACACCGCCTCCTCAATCGTCGCCGCATCGAGCACCGTGTTGCCACGCACGAAGTACTCGTTGACGTCGACCTTGCGCGCCGCTTCCTCTTCCTCGGCCAACGCGATTTGCGTCACGCTCCCCAGCGTCACGCAACACAGCGCCAGCGTTAATTTGAACAGATGCTCCACACCGCCCCCTGACATTCTGATTTTATCCGCCGCCGCCGATTGCCCGGCGCAAGGCCTGCTCAATTGCTGGTGATCGAGGTGTTGCCGTGGCGGGCCAGCCAGGTGTGCAACAGGGCGAAGTTCAGCGAGAACTCCGGCATGTGCAGCAAGGCGCCACAAAACACGTCACCGATGATTTTCTGGATGAGTTGCACCGCACGCGGGTTGTTCAGCAGCGTGGCGATGTCGCGGGTCAGTGCCTGGATGCTCCAGACCTTCTGGTTGAGGTCCAGGCCGACGAACCAGCGGAACAGCAGGTTGTAGTTCAGCTGTTCATGCAGTTGCTGCTCGCTGGGTACCGAATACAGCAATTGCAGCAGCAGAATCTGCAGCACGGTCTGCGGGGCGATCGACATCGGGGCTTCGGCCACCAGCCAGTCGCGGTGCTGGTCGAGCACTTCATCGATCTGCGGGCGCAGCAACACCAGGGAATGGCTGGCCGGGATGTAGCTGGAGACTTCCTTGCGGGTGCCCTGCCAATCGTCCTGGGAGACGATCCATACCCAAGGCGCGCCGTAGCGATAGACCGACACCGGCTTCTTGCGCGCCGCTTCGACGATCTTCGACAGGCGCTGGTCGAGCTCCTGCATGCCCACTTTCGAGTAACGTTCCATAGTTCCCATCGCCCCACTCCTGGCATCCTGCTTGCGGCTGAAAAGCCCACCTTTCTGGTGGGCTCAAGCGCGTTACACAGGAGAGACGGGAGTGGCTGGGGACTACCGAACTTTTGTCATGAAAGCTTCATTTTGGATTGGGTGGGGGGCAATTTTTTGTGGTGTCTATATCCGTTATTTGGGGGGTGACTGGTATGGGTTCCGCCCTGACACCGGGGCATCCACCTGATGCATGGAGATCAAACTGTGGGAGGGGGCTTGCTCCCGATAGCAGGGTGTCAGCTCATGCATCTGTGACTGCCCCACCGCCATCGGGGGCAAGCCCCCTCCCACACTTAACCGAGATCGACAGTAAGAACCCGGCCGGCTCTAAGGCCGCCACTCTCGGCTGAGGAATCAACCAGCCCTGCCTTTGCTCCACACCACTCAGGTCGGCTACCAGGCCGCCGTGCTCTTGCTTTTGATCTTGATCTTAGGCGCCCCGTCAAACACGCTGGGCGCCTAAGATCAAGATCACAAGCCAGATCAAAAGCAGGCTGATATCTACCTGATGCATGGAGATCAAACTGTGGGAGGGGGCTTGCTCCCGATAGCAGTGTGTCAGCTCATGCATCTGTGACTGCCCCACCGCCATCGGGGGCAAGCCCCCTCCCACACTTAACCGAGATCGACAGTAAGAACCCGGCCGGCTCTAAGGCCGCCACTCTCGGCTGAGGAATCAACCAGCCCTGCCTTTGCTCCACACCACTCAGGTCGGCTACCAGGCCGCCGTGCTCTTGCTTTTGATCTTGATCTTAGGCGCCCCGTCAAACACGCTGGGCGCCTAAGATCAAGATCACAAGCCAGATCAAAAGCAGGCTGATATCTACCTGATGCATGGAGATCAAACTGTGGGAGGGGACTTGCTCCCTCCCACACTTAACCGAGATCGACAGTAAGAACCCGGCCGGCTCCAGGCCGCTGCTCTGGGCCGAGGGATCACTCAGATCTGCTTTTGCTCTACACCACTCAGGTCGGCTACCAGGCCGCCGTGCTCTTGCTTTTGATCTTGATCTGGGGCGCCCCGTCAAACACGCTGGCCGAACGCAGGCTTGAATCCGTGGGTAACCCGGCAGGACGCCGGGTTAGCCGCCCCGCGCCATGGATGGCGCGTGGCGGCGGCCCACGGATTCAAGCCGGAGTGAGGGCACACCGAGCCTAGGCGAGGTGCCGAGTGTTGGGGCGAAGCGTTTTTGGTTACTTTTGGCGCTCTTCCAAAAGTGACCCGCCGTAAGGGCGGAACCCATTTCAGCCGTTACCTAAACAACGGATATGTACCCCACCCACACCACCAACGTCGACAAAAGAGCACATCCTGCGATCAATACCATTGCTGTCTTTATCCAACTCAAGACCGAACACTACCGCAAAAAAACAGGGCGATCATTGATCGCCCCAAACGGTACATCGAGAGGTCCTTTCCAAAGCCTTACAAACTGATCTGCTGACGCTCCTCATCCGTCAACCGCGCCCGCGCCTGCTCACTCAGCGGCCCCGCGCCCAGCACCTGCACCGGGCTGCTGGGGTTGTACCCGGAGGTTTTCTGCGCCGGCTCCGGCTCACGCGGCAACGGCTCACTGCCCAGGCTCAACACCTCAACCGTCATGATCGACGGCCGACCCTGCTTGGCCGCCGCCTGCTGACTGCGCGCCGCATCTTCCGCCGCCTGGGACGCCGCCGCCCCCGCCGCGCTGGCCGAACTCATGGCCCCGGTGTTAACGGTGGCCGACACCGGTACCCCGGACGACTTGCCCTGGCTCTGGATGTTCGCCGCGTTCACCACCCGCAAGGCAGCGATGTTGACGTTACCCGACACCCGAATCCCCGCCTCCCCCGCGTCGATGGTGCCCATCGGTGCGATCAGGTCGATATCCCCCGCCGGCACTTCCGGAATCGGGTTCAGCGTGGCGATCCCCGCACCGGTACTCGGTACCGACGGCGACAGGCCCACGTTGCCCCAGTGGTCATAGACGCGCTTGGGCGGCGTGTACACCACGGTAGTCTTGGAACCGCGCCCGGCGTTGATGTCGCCCTCGCTGGTCCAGCCCATGATCGAGCCGCCGAAGGTGGTCATGATGCGGCTCTGCCCAAGCAGGATGCTGCCGAGCGAATACAACTGGATATCGCCTGCGCCCTGAGTGATCACGCCAGCCGTCGACGGTGGCGCAGCGCCTTCGATGCCGAACGTCTGGCGGCCACCCGGCGTGAGCATCTGGATCGAGCCACCGAAGTTGGTGTGCACGCCCGCGCCGCCGAACATCGTGATGTCGCCTTTGTAGGTGATCGGGTTGCCGGCCACGTCGGTCTCGGGGAACAACCGGGCAATCGCCGTACGGCCACGCACATAGCTGCCCTGGCGCACACTGCCGTCCTGGTTGTACTCACGGCCGGCGGCCTTGAGTTCGGCGAAGTACACGTCACGGGCGAAGATCCGTTGTTGTTCGGCGGGCAGTGCGGCGTAGTAGGTACGGGCCTGTTCGCTGTCGCCGGCGAAGCCGAAGCGTTCGGTGAGCCAGGACACCAGTTCATTCTCGTAGGTCTTGGCGACTTTGCTGCCCTGCAACGACTCACCCGGTTGCGCCAGGTTGGCGGGGTTCAGGTAGGCCTCGACGAAGCGGCGGTAGTCCGGGCCGTTGGGGCCCATGCCGGCTTGCATGACGATGCTTGCGCCAGGGCGGCTGTCGCCGGCCGCGACAGCGCCCAGACTGTTCACCGCGACTTTGTCTTCCATCTGAATGTTGCGCCCCGCCGTCAGCTCCAGGGTACCGGGGCCGGCAACGTTAAAGCTGCTGTAGAGGATGTCGCGGCCAGCGCTGGCGATGGAGATATCGGTGGGGCTGTTGTGCACGAACAGGTTGCCGGTAAAGGTGTATTGACCCGTATCCGTGACACCTGCGCTGGCACCGCTCAAGCGCGTGCCGCTGCCGACAATATCGCGTCCGGCTTGCATCCATACCGGGCCTGCGCCTTCGTAAAAGGTTTGCCCGAACCGAGCGTCACCCACCCCCGTGATCGTGAGGGCGCGCCCACTGTTGACGCCCAGCAGGTCCCCACTCAGTGCATAGAAACGCGCGGGCTCCAGGGCATCACCCCAAGCCATGCTGGCGGTGTTGGGGCCAAAGGCAAACAGTGGAGAAACCGTTAAGGTTGCAATGTTGCCATCGCTGGAAAGATTGCCACTGCCCACTATTGCCGTTTTTTGATCAGTCAGGAAACCGGCGAAGGCCGGACGCAGAATAGTCGCCAGGCTATTGGGTGCCGCACTGGAGCGGCTGATCGTCAGATCGCCGCCTGAGATCGAATCACCGGCCAGCAATTCCAGTTGCCCATTGGACGAAGGTGCGAGTACCAACGCCCTGAGCGGCTGCACGTCGCCAGGATTACTGGTCGAGGCGCTGCCGTAATAGAGACTGCCGTTAGCAGCAACCGCACGCAATGTCGCGGGATAGACCGCCGCCATATCGGTTTCCAGGGTCTGGGTCAGGGGCGTGAGGTTGCCCCCGGCAGAGAACAGGTCCACTGCTGTGCGGTCGGTCCACAGGCTGAACCAGCTTTGCCCAATCCCGTTGACCCCCTTATTGACGTAGGTCAAGGCGTTCATCTGCGGCGCGCGCCCTGGGTCGGCGACGTCCTGCAACACCAGGTCGCCACGGGTGGACAGGCTGAAAGTGGCGTCGCCCGGCAATAGGCTCAAACCTCCCGCAGCAAAGGCCGAAGTGGCGCGCAACGGATCATAGGCGCGTACCTCACTGGGACTCTGGTCTTTGCGTTGATTGCCATACCGCAGCGTCAGACTGCCCAGGGCGCCGCCGGTCAATTGCACGTGCCCACGCAGGCTCACCAGTGCACCATTGAGGTGCTCTACAAAGGTCTGGCTGGCGGGGTTAACCGCTCCGCCGACCCGCAGGTTCAGATCACCGCCACCCGTCAGTTGCACACTGCCATCGGCCCCGACCCGACCGGTACTGCCGACTGCCAGTACCAGGCCTTGGCTGCGCCGACTGACGTTCAGAGCTGTTGACGAGACAGGGCTGATGAGTCCTGCATCGCCACCCACATCAACATTAAGGTTGCCGCCTCCCAGGGTGCCAAACCCGGTGAACCCGACCATCTGGTCCGCCCGGTCGGTAGCGACGTAGGAACCAAAATTGATCCACCAGGCGGTGGCTTGCGCCTGGCTCCCACTGAGCCCATTGCCCTGACGCCACAGCCAGTTGCCGACGTTGGCTGAATCCTGACCCTGGTCGCTCGGTACCGGACGACCAACGCCATTCTGCGCCGGGCTGGTGATATTACCCGTCAGGTTGCCGCCCACTTTAAGCAGCAAGTTGCCGCCCGTATCCGGGTACCAGGCACGGTACAGACTGCCGGTGTCTGCGTTGACCAGCTTTTCGTTGCCCCCGGCGTTAGCCAATACCTTGCCATTGCTGCCCAGGGCTCGCTTGAGGTTATACGGATCGTTGGTCGAGGTGCCGGTGGACGAGCTGCCTGCCGTGTAGACGCCGAACAGCGACTCCATGCTCAGGTTGCCGGCGGCCAGCAGGTCAAGGTCTGCAGCGCCAGTGCGGATTACGCTGAAGCGACTACTGCCGCCCACCAGCAGCGTATAGGCCTCACCACTGACAACGCAGTATTCCGGGAAGTCGTCACATACACCTGGGTATTGTATTGCGTCGAAATCAACCGGTTGGCCTACCATGCTGTCATCGCCGAACCACCCTATAGAGCCCTCCTCGGTCCAGACCTGGGCTCCTTTCCCGAACGCCCCATAGTGACTGTCCGCCAATCGCAGATTGCCGCTTACCGGATGCGGTTGCAGCAGGCGACTGTCCGCCGCCTCGGTATCGGCCCCCGCGACCAGGCGAATCGACCACGACTGCGCACCCTCCTCCAGCATGGGTGCAATTGCCCAGTTCTTGCCCGGATGGCCGGCGTCACGCAACGTCACCGACTCCACGCCGCCCGGCAGCTTCACGTCTGTCCCCGACGGCAACAGGGCGCCCCGGGGCAGCACTTGGCTGGCGGTCAGGGTCACCTTGGTGGCCAATGGCACGCCCTTGGGCCAGATCAAGCCGTCGACACTGGCTGACGTGCTCAACAAACTGCCGGCATCCAGGACACTGCCGATGGCGAGGGTCTGGCTCTGAGTCAGCAACGTGCCCGCCGCGAACAGCACATTGCCCGAGGCATCCCGAACAGCCGCCGCCAACACCGTACCCGCCGGGAGTACCAACGGTTGTTTGAGCGTAGCCGCGACGGGTAATCGGGTGCCCGGCGGCAAAAACAGGGGGTTGGTCAGTACATCGAAATTAAGCGCAGCACCCGCTGGGAACACGGTGCCCACCTCCAGGGTCACGCCGCTGCCCGGTATCACCACGCTGCCGCCGGTGTAGTCGATACCGGCGCGCAGCACCCAGCCATTGTCATCGTCGGTGGCCGGTGGCGCGGCAAAGCCGTCGTTGATGCTGCCATAGATATTCAGGTCGCCACCGGCACGCAGGGTCAGGCTGCCGGACTCGGTCTTGGCCGTTGATTTGAGGCTGGCGTAGCGATAGCTGGAGAGGTCCAGATCGCCCTGCACTACCAGGTCGCCATCCGGGGTTTTGCTGATGATCTCTACGCCGGGGCGCAGGTGGAAAACATCGCCGTACGTGGCGTTGTTCAAGCCGGCGAGTTTGCGCAGCAAGTTGTCGTTAACGCGCGCAGCGTCGATGAATGTCGTATTCGCGTCATTGACGCCCTGCAGGTAGGTCTGATCAATCACTTGGTACGGGCGGCCATTGGGCGTTTCGTCGGTTTTGGTCGGGGCATCGTCGTAGGTTCTCATGCCATTGAGCGCAATCGAACGCGCGCCTTGGATAGTCAACTGCCCACGGGCGTCAATGGCGATGTCATTGCCGCCCACTCGCGGCGCGTTGAGTTCCAGCGTGCCACGGCTGCGCCCGTCATTGCCGGTCGCAGCAGCAGTACCGTGACGCAGGTCGATGCGCGCCCCCTCGGCCAGGGTCAGTTGGCCCAGGCCCGAGCCCAGCACCACGATGGCGCGGTTGGGCGAATCGATGATCTTGCCGTAGCTGTCCACCCGCAGTTGGCTGCCATGGGCATCGAGCACCGCCGTGCCGTCCAGGCTCAGGCCGTTCTTGGCCGCCAGGTTGATGCTGCCCACGCGCTCGCCGCTGGCATCCACCAGGCCGGTCACGCGCAGGCTGCCATTGTCGATCGAGACGTTGACGCTGTTGGCCTTGACGTCATTACCGATCGTCAGGTCGCCCTGCTTGAGCTGAAAGCTGCGCGCACCGTAGACCTGGCCCTGGTTGAGGCGTTGGTTGAGCGCTGCGAACTGGTCGCTGAGCGTACCGCTGCCGCCCAGGCGCTGGGCCTGGATCTCCACCGCACCCGCGAGGTAGGGCACCTGCGTGCCACCGGCATCGTAGTCACCGCTGCTGCCAGCGATGATCTTGCCTGCCAAGTCGACGATCCCCGCAGCGCCGTCCACCGCCACCGCGCGCAACTTGCCCGCCTGGTTGTGCTGCGCCGACAGGTCGATGGTCGAACCGGCGGCCTGCTGCACATTGCCGGCACGGCTTTCCAGCAACACCTCGCCGCCTGCGCTGTATTTGGTCAGGTCGTTGAAGGCAATGGCCCGGCCGGACACATCAATCGAGGCGGCATCGGTCAATACCACGTCGCCCTGCGCGCCCAAGGTCACCTTGCCGCTGGGCAGTACCACGGCAGTGGCCAGGCGAAGGCTATCGCCTTGCAGTGACAATTCGCCGCCGATACCGTCCACCTTGCCTACTGCGCCAGCCGAGGCGCTGACATCAATCGCGCCACCGGCGGTAATACGGTTGACCGAACCGGCTTCACCGGTCATCAGCGGCGTGAGAATATTCAGGTTGCCGCCGCTGTAGGCAAAGCCCTTGATCGCATCAAACGCGCCCTGGCTCTGGTACACCGAGAGGCTGCCCTTGTGGTTGGCGGTGATGCGCTCACTGGCAATGAGGTTGACGTTGGCAAAGCCCAAGGCGAGGCGGTCGAAGGTCTTGGTCGTGCTCGGCTGGGCAAAATCCCCATAGCCGAATTCGATACGCTCGGCATTGATGTCCAGGCGCCCGCTGCCGGTGCCAGCACCGCCGGTCACCGCCGCCACAGGCGGCGCGACGGCACCTTGCCAGATCAGGTTGGCGGTGTGGACAGTCGCCACGTCGTTCAAGCCGCCAGAGCCGTAGATCGCCGGCGTGGAGAGCATCAGGTTGCTCAGCATCGACTTGCCGGTCACGGCGTCATAAGTGTCCAGGGTGGTGGTGCCGTAGAAGTTAAAGCTGTCACGCGCTGACAGTTGCAGGGTTTCCAGGGCCGGGGCGCCAAATTGGGTGTCACCGCGCAGCAGGCGTTCCAGCACTTGCTGGTTGAGGGTCATGCCTACCGGCAGGCGATTGTTGGCGGCTGCAGCGGCCAGGGCTTCGGGACTGCCGACGTTGATGCTGGACACGCCCAGGTTCAGGTGACGAGTGCCATAGCGCACCTCATCGCCCATCTGCAGGGAGCTGTCGGTCAAGGTAACGATGCTGCCTTCGGAATACAGGGCTGTCTGGCCGCTGCAGGGCGCGCTGTTGCACACGCCTAAATGGATGCCCCCACTGATGACTTCGCCCAATGACGGCGCGGCGACTACGTTGAGCAAACCGTTGGACACCGCCAGCACATTGCTCAGGTTGTAGATAAAGCCGTCACGTGCGTCGTAGCTGGCCTTGCCCTGGCCTATCGTGTTGATCGAGGCGCCTTGTTCGAGTGTAATTTTTCCGGTGGAGGTCACCAGTAATACCTCCGGTGCCGCCAGGTTCGCGCCGTCGCGCAGGATGATGGAACTGGTGATACTGCTGGGGAGGTTGATGTAGTTGCCACCCTGGCCGTACGTGACATAGGTCATTCCACCGATCAGCAGGCGAGCCGCGCCCATTGCATTCAGGCTGTCCGCATCCACCGTAATGCCTTTGAAATTGGCGGTAGCCGCGTTGCCTGCCGCGACAATTTCGATGTCCCTTCCCAAGCTGCCCTTTTCTTCGTTTATCAGCGATACGGTACCGCCGTAACCGCCATCAGCGGCCTCGAAGCGGCCGATCCCCTGGAACGAAAAGGCATCCGCACCTGCGCCTGGCCGCAGGGCCAGTTGCAGGGTTTTGGCATCCACCGGCAGCAGTGCCCGAGGTATACCAAGCCTGGTGGCATCGGCCACGGCGAACTGTGCGTAGCCGGTTTCGTTGTATTGGGAGTAACGACGCAACATATCGGCCGACGTGAGAATCACCTGGCTGGCCGTGCTGTTGCTGATACCGGTATTGGCGATGGACAAGCGCCCTGCCGTGGCCCATGAGCCATTGCGCAATGCCTGGGTCGCACCGTCGGCGCCCATCCCGGCCAGGCCGTTGATCTCCAGCCGGAAAGCCCCAGGCATCAACGCATAGGTGGACGGCATCAGGGTATAGGTGCCGGCCGCCAGGCCCGGCACGCCGGCGCCGATTGTGATCTGCTGGCCGATCAACGGATCGACCGCGCCACCTTCCGGCGCCACCGGGGCATAGCCCGGTTGCACGCCCGGCACAATCGCATAGATCGGGTTGGTGCTCAGACCCGGCAGTACAAACCCGCCGTTCGCACCGAACTGTACCAGTGGGTTGTAACGTGCATCCGTAGACCCCCCGCGCCCGGAAATAAATCCGGCCCCGAGCAGTTCACCACCGCCGGACAGATCCAACGTCGCCTGCGGCAGCACCTCCACCGCCTGGCCACCGAGAATCACCCCGACGTTCAGACTGCCTGCAACGTTGCCGCCACCTTGGCCTATAAACGTTACTGTCTTGCCGTTGTACTTGTAGATCTGCCCATCCACGGTCCCGCCGTAAGGCAATACCAGGCCCTTGCCACTCACCGACGTGAGGCTGCCCGGCAGCAGTTGCACGTCTGTAGAACCCAGGTTGCCGATCTCGATCAGCCCCAGGGGCGCACGCACCACCCCGCCCTGCTTGATGGTCGGCCCGCCCAATTGCAGACGACCAAAGACCGAGTAAGGCATGGCGGCATTGCTATTGGCGGTGCGTGCGATGGTCAGGGTGCGTGTCGGATCATAATTGAAGCCTGTGCCATTGCTGGCAGCATTATTCACATAGCCCGCCAGTACCCGGGCGCCGACTTCAGTCGCCGGATACAACTGCGCCGCACGCAGGGTCATGTCACCACCGGTCACTAATTGCGTGCTGATGCCCTGGGCAATCACATCCGCACCGGCCCCCGCCAGGAAGCGCAAGTCTCCCTGGCTGGTCAGTTGCACATCATCAAACCCACGCCGTTCAAGGCTGGCCTGGCTGTTGTCGGGCCGCAACAGATAGCTCTTGTTGCCGAACACCACATTGCCACGCACGTCGATCAGGTTGGCGTTGGCGTTGAACTGCGCCGTGGTGGCCAGCACTGATGGATTGGGCAAAACCGGCACTGCACGGGTGTAGGCCTCCTTGCCGGTTTCTGCGGGCGCGAGCAGGCCGGCCAACAGCAGGTACGGCGCCGACAGGTTGACCCGTGAATTGGCCGCGGCGCTTTCACTGAGGTTATAGCTGCCACCGTACAGGCGCAGGCTCTGGCCCATGTTCAACGACACATCACCGTCAAAACTCAGCAAGCCGTTGCTGAGCAGCGCAAGATTGTCAAAGCCGCCGGCGGTGACCTGGTCCACCCCGAGATGGCCATGGCCGTATTCCAGGTTGGCGTTCGGGCTGGTTTGATGGGTCTGGCTGAGCACCAGTTCACGCACGTTGAGCACACTGTCGTTGACGCCGGCCTTGAGGTAATACGGGCTTTCCAGCGCAAGGGCCAAGCTGCCGCCCGCCGCCCCCGCCCCGCCCGCACGGGCAACGAAGCTGCCGTCCAGGTACAGGCCGTTGTTCGACGCAAAGCTGATACTGCCGCCATTGCTGGATACCGGCACACGGCCCTGACCGGGCACGTCGAGCATCGCCTGGGCACCGGACGCGTCCAGGCGCGCGCCCTCACGGACCACCACAAACACATCGCCGGCACTGGCAATGCCGGTGGCGAGGTTGATATCGCCGCCAATGCTGATCTTGCCGCCATTGAGGACCTGGCCGTACACGTTGCCCCGATTGCTCACCGCCGTGACCGCTCGCGATGCAACGTCAATCAGCGCATTTTCTCCCACCCAGATCGAGCGGTCATGGCCAGCCGCAATCGGCTGTTCCCAGGCCTGTGGCGACACGCTCAGGCCGCCCAGGCTGACACTGCCACCCCAGGCATTCAGGCTGCCGTTCAGGGTCAACTGGCCAACGCTGCGCAGGTTGATGCCCTGGCCGGGGTCGACATTGATCACCGCGCCCTGGCCCACGGTCAGGGCAGTGGTCGCCAGTTGTGCGGCGGTGGAGTCCTTGGAGCCAGCCGTCAACGTGAGGCTGGCACCGCGACGCTGGGTCAGGACGCCTTGGGTCGGGTTTTCCTGGTAGAGCGCTGGCGTCCAGCGTTCCAGTGCGGTGGCGGGGTCGCTGCCACTCGACGCAGCCACTGTCTGCTCGCCCACGCGGTAGACCGGCGTGGTGACATCCACCTGGGTGCCGTCCGTGACCAGCAGCCCTTCGTTGCCGGTGATGTCATAGGCCGAGAAGCCCTTATTGAAGAAATCGCCCGCCAGTTGCACGGTGCCTGCGTCAGGTGCCGTGGCGCGGGTGCCGATCTGTACCTTGCGCGCCTGCAACGCCAGGGTACCGCCACCGCTGACGCCATAGCCGCGAATCTCGCCGTCCAGCCCGAGGCTACTGAGGGACGCCAAGGTCACATCGCCGCCCTTGCCACCGATAAGCTTGCCATCCAGGCCGAGGATGCCGCCGGAGGATGCATCCACCACACTGCCGGCCGCCAGGTTCACGTTGCCGGTGCTGCGCAACGACACCTTGCCGGCGTTCACATAAGCCACGCCGCTGTTGTTGGTCGGTTCCAGCAGCAGGTTGCTCCAGCGCCCAGTGGTGTCCAGCTTGACCCCGGAGGCCAGGTTGACGCCGCCATTCCCCGCCACGATTGCATCGAGGACAGTGCCTTTGAGCGGATCGACCTGGTTGAGGATGTTACCGGCATTGATGCTGCCGCCGTGGGCGGTGAGATTGGCAGTGATATTGACGCCAGGCCCGAACAGGGTGATATCACCACCGTCCGCCACCTGGAGCGCGCCGTTGACCGTGATCTGCCGGGTGGCCCCGACCTTGATCGCGCCCAGTTCATAGCCATTGAGCTGATCACTGTCGAGCACCATCTTGCCCTGGCGATCCGCCGGCAAGGCGGTGGTGAGGTCCAGGCCGTCGGCGATTTTCTGCGTGTTGCTGTCGATCAGTACCTGGTCGGCGTTGCCGGTCAGGGCATACCGCAGGGTACCGGTGGTCTTGTTGTAGACCGGCGTGTACCCGCCAATGATCAACTGCGCGCGCTGGGCCATGGCCTTCTGCGACTGTTGGTAGCCGTCGAGGTTGATGTTCGGGGCCTGGGTCTGGCGGGTGCCCTGGAACACGTCGCTGATCACCTGGCCTTCGAGCACTGCGCTGGTGGTGCCGATCACCAGCTTGCCGGCATCACGGCCGACGGTGTAACCGCTCTCGTAACGGCGTTGCTTGGCGATCATCGGGTTGTAGTAGTAATCGGTCTGGCCCCAGCGCTTGCTGGTGTCTTCGTAGCCCTTGTAGAACCCGGAATAGAGAATATCGCCCGGCGCATTGGACAGCTCATACAAGCGCCCGTCCGGGCCCTTGAGCCAGGTCTGCTGGATATACCCGGCCTGCACATCCACGGTGCCGCCCGACAGGTTGATCTGCGCGCCCTGCTGGGTCACGACATCCTTGCCGGTAAAGGTCACGGTGCCGCCCTGGGCCATCCACTCGCCCACCGAGTGACCCTGGGTGCCGAGGTAACCGCCCACCTCCAGCAAGCCGCCGGCGGTGTACCAGCGGTCCGTTGCGTAACCGTTGGTACCGGCCGGCACAAACACCAGCTCACGCAGGTCGACCCACACGTCATTGTTGATCAACTGGCCGCCGTCACGGTTGACCGGCGCATCGCGCTGCTCGTTGCCCTGCACGTTGATCTTGATGTTGTTGGACTCCATCGACACCCTGACGCCGATGGCACCAGACACGTCGATCATCGCCCCATCACGCACCAGGCTGCGCCCGGCCGCGCTGACCGCCACCTGCCCGCCCGTGGCCAGGGTGGTCGAGCCTTTCTGGAAGTCCACGGTGCCGCCGCTGACGATCTCGATACGCGACTGGTCGGTGCGGTCGGCCACGGCGCTGAGGTTGTTGAACGCGCCGGTAATCAGGTTGGCGGGGGTGCCGTCGAGCTTGATCAGGCCGTTGCCCTTTTGGCTGTTCAGCGCGGTACTGCCGCTGCTGTCCAGCAGGATCGCGGTGGTGCTGCCTTCGCCCAGGGTCACGCTGCCGGTGCTGTCGCTGGCAGCGTTGAGCAAGTGAATGGTGCCGCGGGTGTCCACCGACGTGCTGGCCAGCGCAACGCCGTTTTGCTGCACCTGATGCCCGGTCAGGGTGATGTCGCCGGTAGAGGCCATGATCAGGCCGCTGTTGGTGACCTTGCCGGCGCTGCTGCCGGCCTTGAGGCTGGTCGCCACTTCATTGCCGCGCGTGGTGGAGCGGTCGTTGCCCGTGGTGCCCACGCCCTTGCGGATGTAGAAGCTGTCGCCGGCTGCCAGGGTGGCCTGGCCCTTGGCGGTAGTGATCGTGCCGGCGTTTTCCACTTCCGAACCGAGCAGCAGGGCGTAGCCGCCCGAATCGGTGGAGGTCGCCGGGTTGTGGGTCTGGATCAATGCACCGCGCTGCACCTGGACCTTGCCCGCTGCGTCGGTAAAGGTCGGCTGGGAGCCCGTGCCATCGACATAAATCCCGCGCTGGGTGAACTGCTCATCGGTGATGTTCGCGGCGGCGGCCACCAGGTTACGTACGTTGACCTGGCTGGTGCCACTGAAGACCACACCGTTGCGGTTCACGATCATCACCGTACCGGCGCCATTGATCTGGCCCTGGATCTCACTGGGCCGCGCATTGGGGTCGTTGACGCGGTTGAGCACGGCCCAGCTGGACTGCTGCTGGAAATCCACGGTGGTGTTGCGCCCGACGTTGAAGGTCTCCCAGTTGAGGATCGCCTTGTCGGCGGTCTGCTCGATGGTCACCGTGGTCTTGCCGCCGGACTGGCTCTGGGTCGGGTTCTTGGCGTTGATCCAGCCCTGGGTCAGGCTGTTGTCGACCTGCAGGCCGCCCTTGCCCAGGCCATCCGGAATCGTCGAGACCTGGCCGAACGCAGCCTGGCGTCCCGCCGCTTGCGCGGCCTGCTGCGCGGCAATCGCCGCCACACTGGTGTTCAGCGTACTGATGGAGCGCGCCAACTGCTGGTTGACCCGCGCTTGCTCGTTCAGCGACGGAATACCCGGCACCTGCCCAGCACTGAGCCGCGCCGCCGTTGCCGCCTGGGTCGCGCCTTTTTCGGCAAACCAACTGGAACTGAACGCCGTGGCTGCATGGGCATTACCGGCCACCATCAACAAGGCAATGGCCTGAGCCAGGGGCTTGAGGCGCAGCACGGTTTCTTGGGCTTTCAGGTTGACCGGTGATTTGCAGCGGACCATCGGGGTTCTTCCTTCTTTGTTATCACGCAGGGAGCAAGACAGGCTCACGTATGAGGGTTAGGCGGTTGGCGAGGGGCGCGACTGAACTTCTGTCATGCAAAGTTCATAGAGGGCTGGTAACGGGTCGAAAAACCGCACAAACGCAAAAATCAGCAACGGCACGGGCCGTTGCTGATCAGGGGGTGCAGGTCGTTGAAAGCGTGGGTTACAGCGGACGACCGATACCGTTGCAGACGTTGGTGTTGCCGATGCTCAGGGCGTTGCTCGCGGTCAGGAAACTGGCGCGAACGGTGGCTTTCCAAGCGGTTGGCAGTGGAACGAAAGCGTTGGCGGTGATGGCTGCATCGTTGTTGTTGGAGGCGCCGTAGTGCTTGGTGAAGAAATCACGCACTTGGGTGGTCTGGGTCGCGTCGGCGTAGCACTGGCTGAAGATCAGGTTGGTAAAGCCCAGGATCGGGTAGCCCGAGGTTGGGTAAGGCTGTACACCGGCGGTGTTGTCCGGACCGAAGACTGGAACCCAGGCGTCCGGGTTGGAACGATCAGCGGCAGCCGGTACCGGTACTGCGCCGATAGCGGCAGACACGTTGGCGGCGGCAGGCGAAACGCCCTGGGTGTTAGTGGCGACGTTTTTGCCCACGCGAGCCACTTTGGTAGCGTCGTCCAGACCGGCCAATGTAGGGGCGGCGAAGTCAGGGCTCATGTAGGTGATGCGGCCATCGCCGGCGGCCAGGGCAGTCATTACACCTTGGCTGCCAGTAGCAGCAACGGCGCCGGCAGGCAAGCCACCGGAGAAGCTGGTGCCGAAGGTGGTGGTGACGGCGAAGTTGCCTGTTTCTGCGTTGCACTTGGCATTGAGGAAACGGGTGAACAGTTCAGTGGTACCACTGCTTTCGCTGCGATAAACCACAACGATCGGACCGGTACGGCCAGAACCGGAAATACCGTCCCAGGTATTGATACGGCCCGAGAACACGCCGCACAACTCTTGAACGCTCAGGTCTACAGCGGCGGAACCGCTTTTATTGAAAGGAATGGCAACCGAAGTCCCCACCGATGGCACCTGGATCAACTTGCCCCAGGTCGGTTGCTTGGCAGAAGCGTAGGTCGACAACTCAGTGGCGCTCAGCTTGGAGTCGCTGCCCGCCCAGTGCACGTTCTTGTTCGTCACGCCAGCCTGGAACTTGGTGTAGTCGTTGTTCAGGAAGGCTGCCTTGCCGTTACCGCTGCCGACACCAATGTACTGGGCGAAACCGGCAGTCAACACGCCGGAGGTCTGGTACAGCGCTTGTGGCAGGGTGGCACCACCGCCGTTGATGTCAGCCATTGCAGCCTGTGCCGAGCACAGTGCAGCGAGGGTCATGGATACCGCGAGAACGTTGCGCTTAAACATGAAGAATCTCCTTTCGTCGTGTTTGTACGTTGGGGTAGATGGCTCTTGCATGACGCCATGGCTTCGGTCCCAAGCCGGTTTGCGGGGGTGGCGAGGGGTGAGGCCATGGGTAGGAAATTTCGCAGCTTCCGATGACAGCAAAAGGAAAAAACCTCGGGAGGAAGGGCTTGATTTTTAAAAAGATTCTCGGGTGTTTTGGTCATGGTTTTGAGCGGTTTGGAGGGAAGTGACAGCGAGGTTTCAGCTTGCGGGCCTGGAGGCCGCGTAGGGGGCGAGATGTGACGGAATGAGGAACCCGAGGTTGGACGTGGCGGCATCGAGTACCGGAAAACGCAACTGAAGAAACCTGATCCAAATGTGGGAGCTGGCTTGCCTGCGATGGCCATAGGTATCTACACCCCTTTGTAGTGAGCGGGCTTGTCCCGCGCTGGGTGGCGAAGCCGCCCCAATAAGGCCTCCGAGGTTTTTCAGAAAGACCGCAGCGCCTGGGTTTGGGGCGGCTTCGCCACCCAGCGCGGGACAAGCCCGCTCACTACAGGGAAACTTTTCAGTCTTTGAAAGTTGTTTAGATACCTATGGCCATCGCAGGCAAGCCAGCTCCCACACTTTTTTGACCGCGTGTATTCAGGTGACCAGTTGGTTGATCTCGATGATCGGCAACAACACCGCCATGACGATCACCAGCACCACGGCGCCCATCACCACGATCATCAGCGGCTCCAGCAACGCGGTCATGCCCATGGCGCGGCGTTCGATGTCCCGCGACAGCGTCTGCGCCGCGCGCTCGAGCATGGGCGGCAGCGAGCCGGTTTTTTCGCCGCTGGCGATCAGGTGGATCAGCACCGGCGGGAACACCTTTTCTACCGCCAGTGCCGGGGCCAGGTTGACGCCTTCGCGCACTTTGGCGGTGGCGTCGTTGACGCACTGGCTCAGGCGGTCATTGGACAGGGTCTGCCGCGCCGCTTCCAGGGCACGCAACAGCGGCACGCCGGCCCCGCCGAGAATCGCCAGGGTCGAGGCAAACCGCGCGGTGTTCAGGCCCAGCACAAAACGCCCAATCAGCGGCAGGCGCAAGACGCGGCTATGCCAATTCAAACGCGCCACCGGGTTGCGCAAATACAGGCGCCAACTCCAGAAACCGCCGACGATCCCGGCGAAACACAGCCAACCCCAGGCGCGGATAAAGTCACTGGCGTTGAGCATCGCCAGGGTCAGCCCCGGCAGGTCCTGGCGCGCCTGGGAAAACGCGCTGACCACCTGGGGCACCACGTAGCTCAACAGGAAAATCACAATGCCAATGGACACCAGTCCCACTACACCGGGGTAAATAAACGCGGTGAGGATCTTGCCGCGCAGGTTGTTGCGCTCCTCGATGTAATCGGCCAGGCGCTCCATCACCTGGGCCAGGTCGCCGGACTCCTCCCCCGCCGCGATCAGCGCGCGGTAGATCGACGGAAAATCCCGTGGCCGCGCCGCCAACGCCTCCGCCAGGCGCATGCCGCCACGCACATCGGCGCGCACACCGGCGAGGGTCTGGGCGATGTGTTTTTTCTCGGCCTGCTCCACCGTGGCGCTCAACGCCGCCTCCAACGGCAGGCTGGCGCCCAGCAGGCTCGCCAGTTGCCGCGTGGCCCAGGCCAAATCATTGTCTGAGAGTTTGGCAGTGAACAGGCTGCTGCCCGCCGCCGCTGGCTGGCCGCCTTCGATCTGCACCAGCAACGCGGTCAAACCCCGGCTGCGCAAACTGGCGAAGGCCGCACTCTGGCTGTCGGCCTCCACATGCCCGGCCTCGACTTTGCCGCTGGCATCGGCGGCTTCATAGCGATAGCGATTCATCAGGCGTCCCGTGTCACGCGCAGGATTTCTTCGGGCGCGGTGGCACCGCTGCGCACCCAGCGTTCGCCGTCTTCACGCATGCTGAACATCCCGGCGCGGCGTGCGGCCAGGCGCAAGTCCTGCTCGTTGGCGCCCTGGTGGATCAGGCTGCGCACATCGTCGTCGACGCAAAACAATTCATGGATACCGGTACGCCCGCTGTAGCCGATCTGGTTGCACTGCGCACACCCCACCGGGCGCCAGGTGCCGGGCGCCGCAGGGTCCTCCTGCTTGCAGTGCGGGCACAGGCGGCGCACCAGGCGCTGGGCCAACACGCCGAGCAATGACGAAGCCAACAGAAACGGTTCAACGCCCATATCGATCAAGCGATTGACCGCCGACACCGCATCGTTGGTGTGCAAGGTCGCCAGCACCAGGTGACCGGTGAGCGAAGCCTGCACGGCGATTTGTGCGGTCTCCAGGTCACGGATTTCACCGATCATGATGATGTCGGGGTCCTGGCGCAGGATCGCGCGCAGGGCCAGGCCGAAGGTCATGTCGATCTTGGCGTTGACCTGGATCTGGCTGATGCCCGGCAGGTCGTATTCCACCGGGTCTTCCACGGTGAGGATATTGCTGGTGCTCGCGTCCAGCCGTGCCAAGGCGGCGTACAGGCTGGTGGTCTTGCCGCTGCCGGTAGGGCCGGTGACCAGCACGATGCCGTGGGGCTGGCGGATCAGCGTATCCAGGCGCGCCAGCAACTGCGCCTCCATGCCCAGGGTTTCCAGCTGCAAGCGCCCGGCTTGTTTGTCCAGCAGCCGCATGACGACTCGTTCGCCATGCCCGGTGGGCACGGTCGACACCCGAATGTCGATGGGCCGCCCGGCCACACGCAGTGCAATACGCCCATCCTGGGGCAGGCGTTTTTCGGCGATATCGAGCTGGGCCATGATCTTGATTCGCGACACCAGCGCGCCATGCAAGGCCTTGCGGGGTGAGACCACGTCCCGCAGGGTGCCGTCGACGCGGTAGCGCACCACGGAGTGGGTTTCGTAGGGTTCGATGTGGATGTCGCTGGCCTCATCGCGGGCGGCCTGGGTGAGCAACGCGTTGATCATGCGGATCACCGGGGCGCCGTCCTGGGTGTCGAGCAGGTCGGTGATTTCGGGCATGTCTTGCATGAGGCGGTCGAGGTCCACCTCGTTTTCCGCCGCGCCCACCACGGCGGCGGCGCTGCCAGTGTCGGCGTAGGCGCTGGCCAGGAGGCCGTCGAGTTCGTCATCGCGTATCTGCTCAACCTGCGACTGACCGAACTGGCGCTGCACCTCGCTGATCGACCAGCCGGGGGTTGAGGGGCAGACGGTCAGCAGCATGCCGTTCTCGCCGGGGCGCAGGAGGATGCGTTGGGATTTGGCCCAGGCGTAGGGGAGCAGGCTCATTGGGTTGGGCCTTTTTTTGGGTGTACATATCCGTTTTTTAGGTGATGGCTGATAGGGGTTCCGCCCTTACGGCGGCTCACTTTTGAAAAGCGCAAAAGTAAGCAAAACGCTCTTGCCCCAACACTCGGCACCTCGCTCACGCTCGGTGTGCCCGTAATCCGACAG